>NZ_QEHP01000031.1:0-16820 GCF_003094695.1 Chryseobacterium sp. HMWF035
GGGTGAGCTTTGCTCACCCCGCCGAAACTTTTTTATATGAATACTTTTCAATTTTAATATCCGGAAAGGTTATCATTCGTATGAATCTAAGCTGCAATTATTTTTAACGTAGGATTGTCATTCTGACCGCAGCGAAGCGGAGAGAAGAATCCACCTTAATAATCTTAACTCCTCAACTAAATCTTAACGGTTTAAAAATAGATTTCTCCTTCGTTGAAATGCCAAAATGCATTAAACATATCTGTGTTTATTTGTGAAAACATTTGTGAAATTCGTGTTTAAAAAATCTCTGAAAAATTAAAAGCGAAGCTCCTATCTTAATAATCTTAACTTCTCAACTAAAATCTTAATGGTACAAATTAGATTTCTCCTTCGTCGAAATGACAGGAGAGCATTTGGCAATTGTGTTTATTCGTGAAAACCATTTGTGCAATTCGTGTTTAAAAAATCTCCGGGAAATCAAAAGCAAAGCTTCTACCTTAATAATCTTAACTCCTCAACTAAAATCTTAACGGTTAAAAAAATAGATTTTTCCTTCGTCGAAATGACAGGAGAGCATTTAGCAATTGTGTTTATTCGTGAAAAAACATTCGTGAAATTCGTGTTTAAAAAATCTCCGGGAAATTAAAAGTAAAGCTCCTACCTTAATAATCTTAACTTCTCAACTAAAATCTTAATGGTAAAAAATAGATTTCTCCTCCGTCGAAATGACAGAAGAGCATTTAGCAATTGTGTTTATTCGTGAAAAACATTCGTGCAATTCGTGTTTAAAAAAACTCTGAAAAATTAAAAGCGAAACTCCTACCTTAATAATCTTAACTTCTCAACTAAAATCTTAACGGTTAAAAAAATAGATTTCTCCTCCGTCGAAATGACAAAAATGGCGGTAAATCCTTGTGCCATTAGTGAAAATCTTTGTGTTATTTGTGGTTTAAACTATCTTTGCTCCATGAATCAAAACACAGAAAAAACCGTTCTCATTTTAGGCGCCAATTCCGATGTTGCAAAACAGGCTGCGAAACAATACATCGAAAAAGGATTTTCCGTTATTGCCGCTTCCCGAAATACAAACTCTTTAGAACAATTTGTTTCAGAACACAATCTGAATTCTAAGGTGAAGGTTTTATCTTTCGATTCTGTTGATTTTGATTCTCATCAGAAATTTTATGATGAGCTTCCTGTAAAACCTCATATTGTGGTCTATGCAGCAGGTTTTTTAGTGGATAATGAAACCGCTTTAACCGATTTTAAAGAAGCTCAGCAAATGATGCTGGTCAATTATACGGGAGCCGTTTCTATTCTGAATATTATTGCAACGGATAAGAACAATAAAAATCTGGAAAGAATTATCGGTTTATCTTCGCTTTCGGGAGTTCGCGGGAGAAAAAGCAATTTTGTTTATGGCAGTACAAAAGCTGCTTTTACTACGTATTTAGCTGGCTTAAGACAGGAATTGGCTTCAAGAAATATAAAAGTCAATGCTTTGGTGATTGGCTACATTCGTACAAAAATCAATGAAGGCTTACAGTTGAATGAATCTTTAATGATGGAGCCTGATTATGTGGCAAAACATATCGTAAACGCAGGAAATTCTTTCACTATTGTTCCGAATTTCAAATGGAAAATCATTTATCTAATTTTGAAAATGCTGCCTGAAAGTCTGGTGGCGAAACTTCCTTAACTCATACTATGAATGATCAGTTTTTAGAAATTAAAACTTATATTGACAATATAAGCTCTTATGACAGTTCGGAAAGTTTTGAATATGATCATTTTCCGTACCTTAAAAATATTTTAGATCATTTTACAGCAAAACAGCAGGATGATTTTATAGAAGAAGTTTTTAAATGGGAAGATCATCAATTATATTTTTTTGCAGATTTTTTAGATTTTACACAATTTATATTAAAAGGAAAATATAATTCATCCTACGTTTTCTGCGAGTGTTTTTCAAAAATTAATAATGTTGAATATCTGAGATATATTTATATTAATTTGGAAATGTACTTAATGCGGAGAAAATTTTTTAACGATGATTTAATTTTATCTGTTGATGATATTGTTAACAATTTATACCTACTCATCAATCATTTAAGAGATGAAAATAGCATCGATTTTTGCTTAAAAATGATTGAAAATTTAAAGCATTAATTTCATTCAGCATCTCCCAACAATTCCAGCGCCTTCATCATATCAATTCCCTTTCCCAGAACAGGTTTAAACAAATCTCCCTTTTCTTTAATTCTTTCCAAAGCATTGTGAATATTAAAATCTGTCGGTTGTAAGCCTTTTTTCAGTTCATTCCATTCCAGAGGCATCGAAACAGATGCTCCTTCTTTTGGACGCAAACTGTAAGCACTTGCTAAAGTTTGTCCGGTTCTGTTTTGAAGATAATCGAGGTAAATTTTCTTGTGGTCGCGCTTTTGTAAGCTTCTTTCCAGTGTCGTGAGTTTCGGCAATTTTTCATTGACTTGTTTCATTAAAAGGTGGGCAAAATCTTTTACCTGATCAAAATCGTATTTTCCGCCCATCGGAATGTAGATATGAATTCCCGTGCTTCCGGAAGTTTTGCAGTATCCGTCGATTTTTACAGATTCTAAAACTTCATTTACCTGTAAAGCAGTTTCAATAACCTCATCAAACGTATTCTTTTTCGAAGGATCGAGGTCTAAAACCAAAAAGTCCGGGTGATCGAGATCGGGAAGTGAAGAATTCCACGGATTCATATCGATACAGCCTAAATTGTTTAAATAAGCCAAAGTAGCTTTGTCGTTACAATAAATATAATCGATGTCTTTATCATTCGATTCCGAGTAAACCTTCGTTGTTTTAACCCAGTCCGGAATACTGTCACCTGCATCTTTCTGATAAAAATTCTGCTCTTCTATCCCGTTCGGAAAGCGGTTTAGCGAAAGCGGACGGTTTTTAAGATGGGGTAAAATATAGTCTGCAACCGACTGGTAATATTCGATGACATCGCTTTTTGTAATTTCATCTTTCGGAAAATATATTTTGTCCTGATTGGTTAGTTTTACTTTGTGTCGGTTCAGGGTAATTTCTTGTTCGTTTTCAGAAGATTTTATCTTTTTTGAAGTTGTCATTTTAGTCATTTTGGGTTGGGAAATAGTTTCTGTTTCTTCGGAAGTATTTTCAACGTCTTCAGGGTTTTTGTCTTCTCTGAGCGCGATAAAAACAGGATGTCTGAAAATTCCGTCTTTGGTAATTTCAGAATATTTGATTTCGCACACCAGTTCAGGTTTTGTCCACGTCACCGGCATATTGGTTTTAGGCTTATTTTCGAATGGGGAAGTTGTAACAGTAATCTTTTCTAATTTCTGAAGAATTTCCTGAATCAGTTCACGGTTAAATCCTGTTCCTGTATGTCCGCTGTAGGTAAGTTTTCCATCAATATATTTTCCTAAAATCAAAGCTCCGAAACCTTCTCTTGAACCACGAGGTTCTGTAAATCCACAAATAATGGCTTCTTCAGTATTGGTAAATTTTATTTTCAGCCAGTCGGAACTCCGGTGATTTTCTACATAAATGCTGTTGGCTTTTTTAGCAATCATCCCTTCAAGCTTCATCTGTTTCATCTGACTGAAAAATGCAGTCCCTTTTTCCGGAACGTGATCACAGTATTTGATGACGTCGGTTTCAATGAGTGCCTCTTTTAACAGTTCTTTCCGCTGAATTAACGGCAGTTCTTCCGTAGAATGACCATTCAGCCATAAAATATCAAAAACCTGATAGATGAGAGCCAGATCCGGATTATCTCCAATTTGCTGAAGCCATTGGAAATTAGGTTTTCCGTTTTCATCGTAGGCAACAATTTCACCGTCAAGAATCATATGATGAATCTGATTTTCAAAATCCCGTGATATTTTTTCAAATTTTGAAAAGAAAGAGATCCCATTTCGGGAGTAGAAGAGAGTTTGATCGGTGCTTAAATCGGCAACAGCACGATAACCGTCCCATTTGATTTCAAATAGCCAATCTTCATCATCAAAAGCCTCTTCATGCGGTTTTGCCAACATGGGTTTGATGAAGTTTTCAAGCTTTTTTTCGTCAACTAAAGAATTGTAACGTTTGAATTTGGGCTTTATTTCTGAGGTTATGACTTTTTTTTGCTGCTTTTCAGGCTTTTTTTTTCCTCTAAAAATTTTGTGACTTGAGAATTTTTTGCGGTGTTTTCTTCGGCATCATAATCACTTTCCGCGAAGTCATCTTTATGTTTGATTAAGAGCCATGAATTTTCTTCCGTATTTTTTATTTTTACCAAAGCAAATTCGCCTTTCAGCTTTTTTCCGTGAAGGATAAATTTTAATGATCCTGCTTTTAATTCGTTCAACAACTCTTTTTCGTCAGAAAGTTTAGAATTGTTGTCGAGGGGTTCATACGTTCCGCTGTCCCAGATTTCCACCTGTCCGGCTCCGTAATTTCCTTCCGGAATATTTCCTTCAAAGTCTTTGTAATCGTAGGGATGATCTTCCACCATCATGGCAAGACGTTTGTCTTTAGGATCCAGTGAAGGACCTTTCGGAACTGCCCAGCTTTTCAGAACGCCATCCATTTCAAGACGGAAATCATAATGCAGTCGTGATGCAGCGTGTCGCTGAATCACAAAAATAAGCTGATCTTTGCTCTTTTTTGTTTTTCCTTTCGGTTCGCTGGTTTCGTCGAATTTCCGCTTTTGGTTGTAATCTTTTAGAGCCATTATGATGCGTTTTTAGATTTGGTATTCTGTAAACTGGCTTTTAGCTGCGCCATCAGATCAATTACTTTTCCTTCTTTTACAGGTTCGGCTTTTTTCGTTTTGGTGTTCTTACCTTTCGCTTTCTGTTTAATGATCTTCATCAAAGCTTCAGAATAGGTGTCTTTGTACATTTCAGGATCAAATTCCTGTGAAAGCTGTTCGATGAGGTTCACCGCCATTCTTAATTCAGCAGGTTTCGGAGCTTTCGCCGCCGGAATTTTAAGATCTCCGTAATCTCTGATTTCCTGTGCGAATCTCAATCGGTTTAAAACCAACACTTCATTGTTATAAGGGCGGATCATTCCGATGGCTTCACTTTCGCGCAGAACAAATGTTCCTACTCCAACCATTTCTGTTTTTGCCAGAGCTTTCAGCAAAAGGCGATAAGCATTTTCACCATTTTTCTGAGGTTCGAGATAGTACGGATTTTCAAAATAAACAGAATCTACTTCACTTTCTTTTACAAACTGATCGATAGAAAGGATTTTGGATTTTTCAGGACTTGCAGCTTCATAATCCTCTTCATCCAGAATAATGTATTTGTCGTCCATGAGATATCCTTTTACAATATTTTCCCATTTCACTTCCTTGCCTGTATTTTCGTTCACTCTTTTAAATCTGATATTCGAAAAATCAGACTTATCAAGCATATCCAAATCCAGTTTGGTGGTTTCGGTAGCAGAGTAGATTTTGACAGGGATATTGACTAATCCAAAGCCAATGGCGCCGTTCCAGATTGCTTTCATTGTACTTTATTTTCGGTAAAACGTACAATGATTGTGCCGTGTAACTGTCGTTTGATATTTTAAATAATTACAATTGAGTTATTTATGTTTTTTTAGGAACAGGTTATGTAAGAAATACTCCGTTAGAATCCGGAAGTATAATATTACCTTTACTGTAACATTTATTTAATCACAGCAAGATATATCTGTAAAATTCTATGAAATTTAAACTAATCACAGTATTTTTTTTATTCTTATTTCAGACGTTGCTTTTAGCACAGAACGAAAAAGCTATTGATATTTTTAATAACAGAAACGAAGATTTAAACCAAGCAGTAAAAGATTTATCTGTATTAAAGAAATCCGCGAAAGCTAATGAAAGCCAACTGCTTCTGAATTCTTTACTGGCATTAACCTGCATTACCAGAAAAGATTACGAATCTGCGAAAAAGTATATTACGGAAGCTGAAAAATTTTCTAATACAAATGGGAGTTCTTCAGGAGAAGCCTATTACAATTTTGCGACAGGTAAGCTGTACATGATCCTTGAGATTAATGACAAGTCAATAAATTATTTTTTAAAGAGTTTCAGACTTTTTAAGCTGAATGAGAATTTTGCAATGGCAAGTGATGCAGGAGTCTCCGTTTTCTATATTTCCAGTTATAAGGATGTGAAAATTTTGAATGAATCTCTTGAACTGGCGGATCGAAGCAAAGATGTGGGAGCAATCATTAATGCCAGATGCGGATTTGCCAATTATATGAAGAATGATTTTAATACTAACCGGGCTTCAAAATACAATTCGGATCAGCTTTTAAAATATCTTAAGGAAACGGCAGATCTGGTAAAGAATGAAAATGAAACCACCCAGAAATTTGCTTTAGCATCATTATATTTTAATTACGGATATAATTTGCTTTTTTATAATAAAAATCCGGAAGGCGATGTTTATCTCAATAAAGCATTAAAGCTTGCTAAAAAGTATAACTATCTGTCCATATACAGGAATTATTATGGTGCAAAAGGAGATATTCTTCTGGAAGAGAATAGAATAGATGAGGCTAAAGCTTTTTTTTATAGGGGATTGAAGGAAGCACAGGAAATGCCTTATCCGGATGCTGTTACAGAGCTTTTATTTTATGATGATCTGAAGAAAATCGCAGCGACGCAAAAAGATTGGGAAGAATTCTACAGGATCGACCAGCTTTTTCAGGCTGCAAGTAAGAAAGCAAACGATGAAAATGTAAACAAAGCGATACAAAACAGCATTATAAAATATGAAATGAAAGAGAAGGAAGAAAAAATAGAAACTCTGACTTCTAAAAATTTCAACCAGAGAATCTACATCCTGATCATGATTGTTGTGATTGTATTAATGCTGATCATCTGGTTTCAGTATCAGAAGAATAATAAGCTGAAAATGCATCTTATTTCGGAGAAAAATAAGCAATTAGAGATTGAGAGAAATCAGGTTCGTAAAGAATTGATCGGCAGTGTGCTTCATCTTGAAAAGAAAAATGAAATTTTGAATAATCTTAAAGAAAAACTGATGGAAAAAAAATCTGCCGCGCCTTCTGTCATAGATCATCAGATTTTTAAAGCGATAGACGAAGGGATTTTGGTAGATGATGATTTTGAAAAGTTCAGATCTAATTTCAATACCATTTATCCTGAATTTTTCAATAAATTATTGGATAAAGCCAACCAGAATCTTACTCAACTGGATTTAAAATATTGTGGTTTTATTTTGATGAAACTTTCCACCAAAGAAATTGCATCCCAGATGAATGTTGAGCCCAAAAGTATAAGAATGGCGCGTTACAGAATAAAGCAGAAGCTTAATCTGGGGAAAGACGAAGATCTGGATCAGTTTATACAGCAGCTTTCTTAGTTGTAATTGGTTTAAAATAAGCGGGTTAAATTTATTGTAGACGCTTTGTAGACGGTTTTAATTTCCTCATAGACACTTTATAGACACTCAAAATTGCTGTTGCTGATTTGCCGATAATATCTTTGCCGGGTTGAAAATAATTTTATTCAGAAATTTAAAAACTCAAAACATGAACAACAAAGTTTTAGCAATTATTTCGTATATCACGCTTGTCGGATGGCTTATCGCATTTTTTTTAAGAGACAAATCGCAAAAAGACAGGTTGGTTAATTTTCATCTCAGCCAGAGTTTGGGATTGGCAATTGTTTCCACGTTATTTAATATTGCGCTCACTATAGTCGCTACTATTGTTCCGTCATTGCACTTTTTAGGTTACATTGGCTATTTATTCTTTATTTTAATGATTTTGGGAATAATAAATGCCGCAAATGAAAAAGAAACCCCACTACCGCTTATCGGTAATATGTTTGTAAATAAATTTTCTTTTATCAATTAAAAATTCATTTCTTCACAAAGACTGAAAAATCTTTTTATTCTCTATAAAAAGATTTTCAGTTTTTGCAAAAGCTTTCTTATCACTGTTTAAAATACACCCATTACATCAACATAAAAATCATCCTCATAAACAAGCTGAGAAAAAACGAATAGAGGTCGGAAGAAATTCAGACCTTTTTATTTTTATAGATTAATGTAATATTCAAGGATCTAAAGTGTTCCTTTTTATATTGATTTTTGTTGTCGATAAGTTGTATAAGGGTTGTGTTGTAAGATGAATTTACGGGAGATGTGGTATTTTTAAATTTTTTTAAACTTTGCTTTCATCTTGAGATATAATAGTGTTTTATCAAGATTTTCTTTATCAACATTGGCTTTATCCAAAATAAAATTCATAAACGAGTTAGCTGTAATATAAAGATATCGATCGTCTAAAATGCAATATGTAATTTCGTTCCAGATAAATTTATATTCAGATTTATAATTTTTAAAACTAAAGTGATATGGGCTAAATTCCAAGAAGATATCTTTGGAGTTTCCTTCAAGATTTGAGATTTCACGATCTAATTTTTGATAAAAAGCCTTTTTATACTTTTTATATTGGGTCATATAATTGAAATATGTTGAAATTACAGCGACTGAAAAGCCTAAAAAGAATCCTGCAAAAGTGTAGTTTTCGAAAATTATGGTAATAACTCCGAGTATGGTAAATAATATTCCCCAAAAAAGATTTTTATTATTTTTTTTAAGATTATTTTTCCATTGTCTATTAAATTCATATTCATTAATCTGTCTTAAAATTTTTTCGGAGGAAGGTGTGTTGTAAGTGAAAATTTCTTCGTTCATGTTTCTGATAATAGTTTTTATTTTTTCTGTGAATATAGATTTTTATGAATTATTCAGTATTTATGCTGTCGCTTTTTAAATAATCAAACTTATCCGTGTTGATGTCTCCGATGGTAGATTCTACGCTGTATTGTTTAGAAACAATAATATATCTGTTCTTTTCATAGCAATGCTTTATAATTTCAACAGAAATCGATTCGTTGTTATCCAGATTAATAATTCCGCTAAAGCTTTCGCACCTGTAATGTCCTTCATCATTTTCGAAATGATCAAAAATACCTCTCATATCCTCCTGACTGAAAAATATGTTTTCAATTTCTGCTGAAACAATAGTGTGTTTTCTCAACGTTCTTTTAAAATCATATTCTACAATTTCTTTAGCTACCCCAAAGCAGGTTGAGCTAAATACAAGCAATAATCCTGAAATGTAAGAGAGCTTCATTATTTCTTCATAAACTTTTTCTTTTACGTTCGGAGGGTAATAAAGTATTTTCTTTATAAATATGATTATGAAATAAACTGCACAGGCTATTGCAGAAATATATCCTAAAGTGGCTATTAGAGAAATTAGTGTTTTCATAAAAAAAGCGGAGAAAAAATCCCCGCTTCTAATTTATGCTTTTAAATTTAATTTCAGTTCCAGTTCATCGAGCTGTTCCTCAGCAATCGAAGAAGGCGCATCGATCATCACATCACGTCCTGAGTTATTTTTAGGGAAAGCGATATAATCTCTGATCACTTCGTTTCCGTCCAGAATTGCTACCAAACGGTCAAACCCGAAAGCTAATCCACCGTGAGGCGGCGCTCCGTATTTGAAGGCATTCATTAAGAAACCAAATTGTGCTTCTGCTTCTTCTTTGGAGAATCCTAAAAGGTCGAACATTTTAGATTGAAGATCTTTATCGAAAATTCTGATAGAACCTCCGCCGATTTCATTTCCATTCAACACCATATCGTAAGCGTTTGCTCTTGCTTTTCCCGGATCTGTTTCCAGTAAATGAATATCTTCAGGTTTTGGAGACGTGAAAGGGTGGTGCATTGCATGATAACGTCCGCTTTCTTCATCAAATTCCAATAATGGGAAATCAACCACCCAAAGTGGCGCAAATTCGTTTCCTTTTCTTAATCCTAAACGGTTTCCAAGCTCCATTCTTAAAGCCGAAAGCTGCGATCTTACCTTATTTTCGTTTCCGGAAAGAATCAACATTAAGTCTCCTTCTTTAGCTCCGAATTTTTCAATAATTTTTGCTAAATCTTCCTCACTGTAGAATTTATTTACCGAAGACGTTTTTACCCCGTCATTCTGGAATTTCACCCAAACCATTCCCGAAGCTCCGATCTGTGGTCTCTTTACCCAATCTACAAGCTCGTCGATCTGTTTTCTTGTATAATCTGCACAACCTTCAACATTGATTCCGACAACCAGTTCTGCTTCATCAAATATTTTGAAATCTTTACCTTTTACCAGTTCATTCAGTTCCACGAATTCCATTCCGAAACGGATGTCCGGTTTGTCGTTTCCATATTTCTGCATCGCATCAGCGAAAGTCATTCTCGGGAAATCTCCGAATTCCTGGCCGGTTATATCTTTCAATAAAGTTTTCGTCATTCCTTCGAAAACATTCATCACATCTTCCTGCTCTACGAAAGCCATTTCGCAGTCGATTTGTGTAAATTCCGGCTGTCTGTCGGCTCTTAAATCCTCGTCACGGAAACATTTTACGATCTGGAAATACTTATCCATTCCGCCAACCATCAATAACTGTTTGAAAGTCTGCGGAGACTGCGGCAAAGCATAAAACTGTCCCGGATTCATTCTGCTCGGAACCACGAAATCTCTTGCTCCTTCCGGAGTGGATTTAATTAAAACCGGAGTTTCAACTTCGATAAATCCGTTGTCTGAAAGATAGTTTCTTACTTTCTGCGCCATTTTATGACGGAAAATCAATTTATCTTTTACAGGATTTCTTCTGATATCCAGATAACGGTATTTCATTCTCAATTCTTCGCCACCGTCCGTTTCGTCCTCAATGGTGAAAGGCGGAAGCTGAGATTCATTAAGAACTGTTAAATTCTCCACTAAAATCTCAATTTCTCCTGTCGGAATATTGGGGTTTTTGCTTACTCTTTCGATAACTTTTCCGGTAACCTGAATCACAAATTCACGTCCCAGTTTTTTAGCATTTTCCATCAGTTCCGCTGTAGAACGGTCCTGATCGAAAACAAGCTGCGTAATTCCGTAACGATCCCGAAGATCTATCCAAATCATAAATCCTTTATCACGGATAGTCTGTACCCATCCTGAAAGTGTAACTTCTTCATTAAGATTTTTAAGAGATAATTCTCCGTTTGTGTGCGATCGAAACATAATTATTTGTTTAAAGTTCAATGTTTAAGGCTCAGATCCGAACCTTGAATTTTCCGTTGGCAAAGATAAGATTTTTGCAGGTTTTAAAAACAAAAAAACTTCCCGAAGGAAGTTTTAAATTATTTATCTCTAAAAAAATTAAAGAACCATTGCCATTGCAGACTGTTTATTTTTAACAGCGTAGTCTTTTGCCGTTTTGCCTTTGCCGTCTTTTGCCTCTTTTTTAGCCCCGAATTTCATCAGCATTTTTGCTGCATCCATGTTGCCGGAAGCTGCTGCGTTCATCAAAGGAGTAACATCGCTGCAGGATTTATTTACGTCAGTTTTACTCACCAGATAATTGAACACATTCTTTTTGTTTTCTTTTACGCTCAAAGAAAGTAAATCTGTCTTTGTACCATTTACCGTATAGCATTTTGAAAAATCTTCCTGACTGAAATCTTTCTGAAAACTTTCCAGATTATCGGTGCGGAAGGTTTTCAACTGGTCTGCTGATAATTCCTGTGCAAATAATCCGTTGGCAAAAACAGAAAGTCCGAATAGCAAAGTTGCTGTAATTATTTTTTTCATAAAACTTGATTTATCTAAAGAATATACAAAGCTAAATAAAATTTTTCGATCAATGTTGCTAATTATTAATCCATTTCGTTGCTTTTTCCAAAACTTCGTCCTTATTGTTTTTAATTCCGTCTATTGTAGGTTTTACTTCAACATCGGGAACAATTCCTATTCTCTGGGTTTCTCTTCCGTCGGGATAATAGATGCCGATTCCGCTGATCATGGTGGAAATATTTCCCGGGAGTTTTATATCAGAAACATTTCCATCGGCTCCTGCCGTTGTAGAACCGAAAACTTTTGCATTCGGTGCGGTTCTGAAAGCCATGGTGTGATATTCCGCACTGCTTTGCGTGGTTTCATTAATTAATATGGCAATTTTGCCCTCATAATATTTTTTTCCGGTTCCCTGAGTTTTTAAACTTGGTGTAAAAGTGAAAAGTCCCGGCTGACTGTTGCTTGTATTCGTGAATTTTACGAAATCCGAGGATTCCGGTTTTAACAGTTTTCCCATTTTAAAAACCACAAAATCTGAAGGGTAGCTTCTGAAATCGATAACCAAACCTTTCGTGTTTTTAATTTTTTCAAAAACTTCAGGAAGAAGATCGGCATTTACACTTCCCATATAAACATAAGCAATGTTGCCATCGAGCATTTTAAAAAACTCTTTCGGCTCTTTTTTTATTTTAATTTCTGAATAAGCATAGGTTTTTATAGTTTTTTCTTCTGTTTTTCCGTCTCTTAAAATGGTAAGATTGATGGTTTCTGCATTGCTTCGCAACAATTTTCTCGAAATGTCCCGAAGTTGAGTAGGATAATTGGAAGCAGGAAGATATTTCAGCATATTTTTAATGATGTTGTCCATATTTTCACCATTAATTTCCGTGATGACATCTCCTTTTTTCAATCCGGTCTGTGTTCCTAAATTTTCATCATAAAAGCCTTCAACCACAGGTTTGTTTTCTGCAAAAGTTAATTTTACCGGAGAATACCTTTCGCCAAAATATTTTTCAAGCGATTTGCTGTTTCCCCAAATGTTGGCATGAGTGTCGTGAATTCTTCCAATCAGTTCCAGAGAAGCGAGATTGTATTCCGTTTCGTCTTTTGCGTTGATGAATTTTGGGATAAATTCTTTGAGCACGCCTTTCCAGTCTTCTTCGATGAGGTTTTTGTAAGGAAAATAATACTGAATCATGTTCCAGTATCTGTAAAGAGAAAGCAGTCTAAAACCTTCATCGGGATACTTCATCTCTCTGTAAGGATTTTCATGCCTGAAATCAGGATTGTCTACATTCGGAAAGAAATCGACGTAATAATTGACTTTTGGTCTTTTAGCATCTTTCAGTTGTAAAAGCAGCTCTGTAAGTTCTTTCGAGAAGCCAGAATTGGTGATCCAGTCGAGATCCGGTTTAATTTTTACATTCTTCGGCTCAGAATTTTTTGCTGTCTGAAATTTGCCTAAACCTTTGATCCAGTCTGTTAAAATCTGATCTCTCTCTTCAGCAGCAGCATTTTCAGTTTTTTTATAAATTCTGAAAAGTTCGTAATCCCAGTTGTAGTTTCCTTCGGCAACATTTGGATGATAATATTTCAGATACCCCCAGATTAATCCCAGTTTTTTAAGGTTTTCAATATTATTCTGATCGAGGTTGATGTTGGATATTTTAGAGCCTTTATCAAATTCTTTATCAAGCTCAACTTTCGTTAATTTTTTTTCGAAAATTTTAGCATTTTCAATGTCTTTTCCGTCAATGGAAACTTTTAAGTCGTCTACCCAGATTTTTCCTTTTCCTGAGAGCAATGCTCCGATAACGATCTGTTGCGTGTTTTCCGGAGACATATTGAGGGTAACCTCATATTTTTTCCAGTCGTTTGTACCTTTCAGACCAACGTTTTGCATATTGTTAAAAGCAACTTCAGGATCAATTCTCATCCATAATCCTGCAAATCCATCCGTTACATTTTCTGTTTTGAGATATCCGGAAAGCGTAATTTTTCTTCCTGCATAATTATTGGGAAGTGTGTACATGATTGCTCTGAAGCCTTCTGTACCTTCAGATTCTATCACGGCAGATGTCTTTCCCTGCTGTTTTTCATTAAAATCGGAAAATACTTTTGCAGAATTGTTTCCCATTAATTTCCATAATGCAGGAGAATTGTTTTCCGCGGTTTCAAAATCGAGATTTTCAATTTTTTGCTGGGCAAAAGAAGTCATTCCCCATAGAAGAAATGGGACGATGAAATATTTTTTCATAGTGATTAAATTTTTTTGTCAAATCTAAAAAGTAAGATCTGATATTATTGTTTGTGAATAATGGTTTTAAGGAAGTTTGTGAGGTTTGGGAATATTTTTAACGAATTTTTTAGTTTTAAAATCTTAAAGAATATTAATCTTTTACATATTCAAGGATGTCTCCGGGTTGGCAATCGAGTGCTTTGCAGATCGCTTCCAGTGTTGAAAGCTTTACCGCTTTGGCTTTTCCGGTCTTAAGAATGGAAAGATTAGCCTGAGTAATGCCAATTTTTTCGGCAAGTTCCTGAGACTGCATTTTTCTTTTCGCCAACATGACGTCTACGTTGATGATTATTGGCATAAATTAAATTGTTAAATCTACTTGTTCCTGGAGTTCCAGTCCTTTTTTGAAGAATTCGACGATGAATAATATTAAGACTCCGAAAAATAAGAATATTACAACAGAATATGTTACCGCAAAGAAACTTTTTACCGTAAAAGGAACGATAGCCAATGTAATGGCTGTATGAATAATATTAAGCCAGCCGAATCTTTTCAGCCAAAGTAAAGCATCAGCATTGAACACATTTTCTTTGCTGATTTCTCGTAAAAATTTATAGCTGATGAAAAAAAGCAGGGTTATAAAAATTTCGTTGAAAATATGACTCAGTACAGTTCCCGGATTAAAAAGTCCAGTAAGAAGATTCTGCTCGGTGAAAGGAATAAAGAACTTAAATTTCATCATATATTCCATCGGTTGTGTCCATTCATTCTTAGACCAGCCTACATCTGTTCCAATGATAAAAAAGTCTGAAAGAATATTATTTGCTGTCTTGAAATTATAAAAAGAAACAGCAAAACCAATGACAATGTAAATAAGCTGCACAGCAAAAAAAACAGCCAGTAACAAAAGCAGATAACTGATGTATTGTGAAACAGAATTTTTCCCGATAATTTTCATGAGTTTGTTATTTTATTATTGCAAATATATAATTATTTATTGTTTTACGATAAAAAATTATTGAAATTTTTATTTTTGATTTTTCTGAGTTGATAAATGCGCTTCGACTGATCTGTTCAGAATCTTTTTCATAAACTTTCCATAAGCCAAGTTATAATCATTTTTGAATCTATATTTTTGCGGAATATAAAACCGAATCAACAATGTCAAAATATTTCAATTTTCTTAAAAAAGCGCTAAGCGGTGAAGAAGTCGACTATACCAAAGCAACGATAAGAAGTGCGGTTCTTCTTCTCGCCATTCCTATGATGCTGGAAATGGCAATGGAATCTGTATTTGCATTGGTGGATCTCTATTTCGTAGGACATCTTAAAGAAAGCGGATTTGCAATACAGACAGTGGGATTAACAGAATCTGTACTTTCTGTGATGTATTCCATCGCGATCGGGATGAGTATGGCGGCAACAGCAGTGGTAGCAAGAAGAGTGGGGGAGAAAAATCCCGAACAGGCTTCCAGAAGTGCAGCGCAGGTTTTGCTGGTCTCTTTTGCCATTACTTTTCTATTGAGTCTGCTTGGAGTGATCTACGCTGAGGAAATTTTAATTCTGATGGGTTCAAAGCCCGAAGCAGCAGCATACGGAAAAGAATTCACAAGAATTATGATGGGAAGCAGTGTCATCATTATGCTTTTATTCTTAATCAACGGAATTTTTCGCGGAGCAGGAAATGCCGCGATTGCGATGAAATCTCTTTGGATCGCCAATATTGCCAATATAATTTTATGTCCGGTTTTAATCAAAGGTTTCGGTCCGGTTCCCGCAATGGGATTAACGGGAGCGGCTTTGGCAACCACCATCGGAAGAAGTATTGGAGTGATCTATCAATTATATCATCTTTTGATTGCAGATACGCAGATCAGAATTCAGTCAAAATATTTTAAACCCGACTTTGAAATCATTAAATCGGTTATCAAAATTGCAACTCCCGGAATTTTTCAGTTTGTAATTGCTTCCTGCAGTTGGATTTTTCTGGCTCAACTGGTCGCAACAACCGGCGGTGAAAATGCTTCTGCAGGATATCAGACGGCTCTGCGTTTAATGATGTTCTTTTTGCTTCCGGCTTGGGGATTAAGCAACTCCGCATCAACGTTAGTCGGACAAAACATGGGAGCCAACGAAATGTTGAGAGCAGAACAGTCCGTTATGAAAACTGTAAAGTATAATGTGATCTTTATGGTAACCGTAAGTGTTATTTTCTTTTTTATGGGAGATTTTTTAGTCGGATTTTTCACCAACGAATCTGAAATTAAAACTATTGCTACCAATGCTTTGCATATTATGGCGGTAGGATTTATTTTCTACGGAATAGGAATGGTGATGATTAATGCTTTTAACGGAGCAGGAGATACCTGGACTCCGACTTGGGTGAATTTGTGCGGATTCTGGCTGTTCCAGATTCCTTTAGCGTATTTTTTGTCCAAATATTTCGGAATGGGACCTAAAGGTGTCTTTATATCTATTCCCGTAACCGAAACTTTAATTACTATTGTTGCATTTATTTTGTTTAAAAAAGGAAAATGGAAAACGGTAAAAGTGTAAAAAGTATGGATGCTAGGTTTTTTAACAAAGGTCGATTTACGCTTCAGTAATAAACTTCCAGCCTCTGTCTTTCAACCTCCCGCTACAGAATTATAAAAATTTTAACAGCTCCAATCTTTGATTTTTACAGGGTATTTTTTAATTTCGTAGTCAATCAACTAAAATTTATTTCTATGGGAAAAGGAGACAAAAAATCTAGAAGAGGTAAGATCAACAATGGAAGCTATGGAAAAAGAAGACCGAGAAAAGCTTCGAAAACAGTTGCTGCTTCAGAAGAAAAAACTAAAAATTAAAATAAAAGGTAATGTACTGAAAAATAGTTGGTGAAATTCAGGATATATTTTAATAAATTATGCACGTTAATCCGAAGAGGACAAAAGCACTGGTGGAGATC
>NZ_QEHP01000032.1:0-29058 GCF_003094695.1 Chryseobacterium sp. HMWF035
TCTGTGATTGGGCTTATCTATAATATTGTATTTATCTGCTATTCTAAAATAGATGAGCATAGATATAAAAAGCAGAATTGTTACGATTGAAAATTCCATAGTTTACAGTTGAAATTTTTCTATTACGTTTGAAGGATTAAAATTTAATTCTCTTTTTATTTTATCATTAGAAAACGTAAGAGAATCTGTTATTTTTCTTAATTTTAAAGAGTTAATCGGAGCTTTATTTCCCAGTAAGTTACCCACTAAAGCCATTGATTTTGCCAGAAAATAAGGAATACTTTTCGGAGATTTCTTGTTTAATTTGGCTGATATTTTTTCAGAGATTTCTTTAAAAGCAGGATTTGCATCATCACAAACATTATAAATTCCACCCTCTTTTCCCAACATATTAACGGTAATCTCAGCAAAATCTTCCACCCAGAATACACTTTTTCTCGCCGTTCCTCCTGCAATATTAAAATATTTCCCGGATTTAATCGCATTAATCATATCTCCCAGATTACCCGGAGGATTGGGTCCTGCAATTAAAGAAGGTCTGAGAATGAACAGTTTTACATTCTTTTCTTTGCACCATTTGGTAAGAAATTCCTCTGCCATCAATTTGCTTTTAGCGTAAGGCGTGTATCCTTCCAATGGCATATCTTCAGTTATATTTTCACCGAAATCTTTTCCATACACTGCCACTGTGCTTATAAAAACAAAATATTCCGGCAGATTCTCTTCCAAAGCGTTACAAAGGTTTTTTGTTCCTTCAAAATTTACTTTGTAAAATACACTTTCTTCTTCCTGAGTTTTAGGAACAGAATGAGCTTTACCTGCGGCATGAAAAATAATATCAAATTTTCCTTTAAAAGGATTGATGGTATTTGTAATATTAAATATATAATCTGCATTGGAAGTTCCAAAGGTCTTTACTTCAAAATTTTTCTTCTGAAGCAAAGGAATTACATTTTTTCCCAAAAAACCGTTGGCTCCTGTAAATAGCACTTTCATTTAAATAATATTATAAAATTTATTCAGTATAATCTCTTCTGAAAATTTTTCCTCTGCTACTTTTCTCGCGTTTTCTTTCATCAATTCTAATTCTTTAACAGACGTTTCATCGAAAGAATTAAAAAAATCAAGAATTTTCTGTTCTTCGAAATGCTGAAATGAATATCCAATATTCTCGTCTCTTAAAAGTAAATCTATTTCGCTGTTTTTTTCGCCAACATATAAAACCGGTTTTCCGGCAGCTAAAATATTGTACGTTTTTGAAGGAACTCCCAATCCGAACATTTTAGGCGCTAAACTTACAAATGACACATCTGCCTTATTTAATACCTGAAGCTGCTCTTCTCTTGAATAAGCCCCATCAAAGAAAACATTGGTCAGTTGATTTTCTTTTACATATTCTATCATGGTGTCTCTAACAGCACCTTCTCCTACAAAATGAAAAGCCAATCGGTCGTTTTTCACTTTTTTTATAATATGCAATAATTCAATTAATCCCTGAACTCTTCCTAAATTTCCGGCATACTGAAAAATGATCCTGTCTTTTAAAGATGAATCCTCATTAAATACACCTTCTTTCAAGAGCGGATAAATACCTTCTGTATCGCCCCAGTTTTCAATGATCTCAATTTTCGAACGGCGGTTATATTTTCTGATTTTAGCTTCAATAACTTTCTGCATATCTCTGCCTAATGTAATCAGCAGATCAGCCTTTGAATAAGCTTTATCAAAAATACTTCTGAGAACTCTGTATAATACTGACTTTTCAGATTTAATGATTCCGGCAGGAATGGTATTTTCGGGAAAAACATCATGAACCAGAATAATTAATTCAATTTTTTTAAATCTTTTAAGGATTGAAAGAAGCAGAATTAAAGGCGCCGGATTCGTAACCATAAAAACCTTTTCTCCCTTTTTAACGTTTTTCCAAAGATAGAAAAAGATAGAAAGAGACAGAAATACAAATCTTAGAGATCTGCTCAACAGACTATTTTTGTTTCCGCCCCATCCTTTTATTCTGTGAACATTTACGCGGGAATCCAGACTAAAATGACTGCTTTTCTTTTGCTTGTCATACACAGGATCTCCACAAACAACTTTTACATGATACTTTTCCGAAAGTCTGTTTGCTATTTTTGTAAGAATAAAAGAAGTTGAAGTTTCTTCAGGATAAAAAAGTTCGGTTGCGATCCAGAGATTTTTCATTATTTTTTGCTCCAAACAACTCTGTTAACGTAATCCGTATAACTCAGAATAATTCTTACCATTTTCTCTGAAACATTCGGCATTGAATAATCTGAAACCGGTCTGTAATTTCTTTCTGTTCCTACTTTCTGCTGCTGAAGCTGCGTTAATCCCTGTAAAATTCTTTCCGGAGATAAACCGACCATCATTACGGATGCTTCTTCCATTGCTTCCGGTCTTTCATGTGCATCTCTGATGTTTAATGCACGGAAATTTAAGATAGAAGACTCCTCTGAAATAGTTCCAGAATCCGAAAGAACAGCATAACTTCTCATCTGTAAGGCATTATAATCATGGAATCCAAGCGGTTTTAAGAACTGAATTTCCGGTCTTACCTCAACCTGCTTTTTATCGATCATATTTCTGGTTCTAGGATGTGTAGAAACAATGATCGGATAGCCAAATTTTTCTGCAATGGCATTTAAACTTTCTATTAGTCCGTTGAAATTTTTCTCAGAATTAATATTTTCTTCTCTGTGTGAAGAGACCACAAAATATTTTCCTTCTTCTAAATTCAGACGGCTTAAAACATCCGAACTTTCAATCTGAGGAAGATAATTATTCAACACTTCAAACATAGGAGAACCCGTTTTGATGATTCTGTCTGCAGGAAGACCTTCTCTTAAAAGATATTCTCTTGCGATATCTGAATACGTTAAATTAATATCTGCAGTGTGATCTACAATTTTCCTGTTGGTTTCCTCCGGAACCCGCTGATCGAAACATCTGTTTCCTGCTTCCATGTGGAAAATCGGAATCTGTCTTTTCTTGGCAGGAATGGCACAAAGACATGAATTGGTATCTCCTAAAACCAAAAATGCTTCAGGCTGCAATTCTTCCAAAAGAGGATCTATTTTAATTAAAATATTCCCAACCGTTTCTGTTGCTGTTTTACCTGCTGCTTCCAGAAAATAATCCGGTTTGCGAAGTCCCAAATCTTCAAAAAAGATCTGGTTCAGCTCGTAATCGTAGTTTTGACCTGTATGGACGATAATATGTTCAACGGCTTCGGAAGCATCCAAAGCTGATAATACTCTTGATAGTCTAATGATTTCCGGTCGTGTTCCTACAACCGTCATTACTTTTAGTTTTTTCATTGTATTTTTTTTGCCTTTGCAAAGATAAATTTTTAATGTCTGTTTATTGGAGAAGCCCGTGAAGTTTATAATTAAATATTATTAAACTTCTACAAAATAGGTATCTGAATCTTCGGGATTAAAGGGTTCATTGATCCAGAAAATGGTGTACAGTTCTTCTTCTCCGATGTTTTTAATATTGTGGGTATACCAAATCGGCATATCTACATAAGCGGGTTCGTTTCCGTCTAAATAAAAATCCAGAACCTCATCGCTGTCTATTTTTCTTAATTGAATAAGGGCTTTGCCTTTAATTACCGCAAATCTTTCGATTTTTCTTGTATGAAAATGGTTTCCTCTGGTAATTCCCGGAACGGTAGTGGAAAAAGAACACTGTCCACCGATTCCCAAGCGAATTACTTCCACAAAAGCTCCTCTCGGATCGGTGTGCTGTGTAAATTTTACGGGATAATGATCTTTAATATCAAAATAGCAGCGAAATGTATTGAAAAGATTGAGATCGAATTTCGTTTCCAACACCGGAATTTCTCCATTATCAAAATAAAGCTTTTTGTAATTTTCAAGTTTAGCTAAAACTTCAGATACTTTATTTACGGATGTGTGAGGAACTTCGTATAATTCGTTGGTTTCTGCAACTTCAATCTGATTGATGATTTCCTGCACAAGTTCTCCAACGTAGATCAGTTTTACCTCTCCATCGTTATCAATCACAGGATTTTCGCCGTGGGTAAGTTTATGACAGAATGTTGCGATGAAAGAATTGTAATTCGGTTTTCCAAAAGGTCCGAAAACGTTCGGAATAATCATTCCCGTAAATTTGCCTCCGTTATTTTTTGCCCAGTCTGCGAATAGTTCTCTGCCTTCTTTTTTAGATTTACCGTACAGATTATCCTTTTCTTCCTGAGAAGATGAAGAGAAAAGAACGTGTGCTTTTGATCCTGTTCTCTGTAAAGAGTCTGTCAGTTTTTTAACAAGCTCTACATTATTATTGAAGATTACTTCCGGATCGGGATGACGATTCATGGCTGCAAGATGTACAATGACATCACATTGCTTCACAAAGTCGTCCAGTTTTTCAGGAGAGTCGAAAAAATCTCTTTCGAAAGAAATTCTTTCAAATTTTTCTGGCTGTAAGCCCAAAGTGTTATATAAATGCGAACCAACGAAGCCGTTTTGTCCGGTAATTCCTACTTTTTTCATTGTTATAAATTTTTAAAGTGATCAATAGGAAATCGATAATCATCTTCTATTTCTCCCAAAGCATAATCTGCCATCACCAGTAATTTTGATCCGGCTATTTTGGATTGAATAGCACTTGCATATCCTTCAGGAATATGAAGAATATCCAACTGATCTGCATGAAGTTCAAATTCTAAAATTTCTGAATCTTGTGAAGGAGATTCCCAATGATCAATTTTTATTAATCTTATGATAAAAATTCCCTGTAATGCCGAGAACCATCGCTGTTCAGTTTTGTGACCTGTCCAGCCTCTTATAAAATCTGTATCTTTATTTTCGATACAGTATATTCTTTTAATTGCCGAGACATCAAAGTGGTTGTTAAAAAACAACTGACCTCTTTCGTCTGAATATTTTCCTCCTTCTATGATTGCAGGAATAGCCATAATAAAAAATTAATCAGGATATTGCATTATATCTTCTCCCAGAACTTCTTTTCTGATCAAAGGGAGTTTTAATAAAAGTTTTTTCATTCCTTCAACATCTTCCTGTTTTGTATTATGAGAGTGATAATCTTCTATTTTGGAAATATCTTCTACCCCTTCTGAAAAATACTGTGCGTAATTAAGATCTCTGTTATCGGCAGGAATTCTGTAAAAATCGCCCATATCTTCTGCTTTGAGCATTTCCTCACGCGTACAAAGGGTTTCGTATAGTTTTTCACCATGTCTCGTCCCGATTACTTTTACCGGATTATCTACCTTAAACATTTCTTTTAAAGCCTGAGCAAGGTCTCCAATGGTTCCAGCAGGAGCTTTATTAACAAAAAGGTCTCCGGAATTTCCATGTTCGAAAGCAAAAAGAACCAAATCTACCGCTTCCTCCAATGACATTAAGAATCTTGTCATATTCGGATCTGTAATGGTAATGGATTCACCGTTTTTAATCTGTTTTACAAATAATGGAATTACCGATCCTCTGGAAGCCATTACGTTTCCATATCTGGTAAGGCAAACCGTTGTATTTTCCAGATTACGTGATGCGGCAACTGCTACTTTTTCCATCATTGCTTTGGAAATTCCCATTGCATTGATAGGATATGCTGCTTTGTCTGTACTTAGACAGATTACTTTTTTCACATTATTTTTTGCAGCGGCATCAATTACGTTTTGAGTTCCTTCCACATTGGTTTTTACAGCCTGCATTGGAAAGAATTCGCAGGAAGGAACCTGCTTTAAAGCTGCGGCATGAAATACATAGTCTACTCCTCTCATTGCAGGTTCTACACTTCTGTAATCTCTTACATCCCCGATATAGAATTTCAGTTTATCGCTTCTAAACTGGTTTCTCATATCATCCTGCTTTTTCTCGTCACGCGAAAAAATACGGATTTCTCTGAAGTGGTCTGTATTGATGAATTTTCTTAAAACAGCGGTTCCGAATGAACCTGTTCCACCTGTGATAAGAAGGACTTTATTCTGTATTTCCATAATTTATATTTTAATGCAGTAAAGAAATTAATGTATTGATTTCATTCTTTACTTTAGACTCTGAGTTTATTGTATTTTTTTGCAAAGATAGTGATAATGCTTCAGTAATAGAATCTACTTCTAAAGGATTAAAAACCAGACTTGGCTTGCAGACTGCATAGGTATAAGGTAAATCTGCACCGATAATCTTACAGCCGTTTTCTATTGCTTCTACTAAGCCTAAACCAAAGCTTTCCGTAAGGGATGGGAATATGTGATATTCTGATTCTGTGTATAACTGGCACAAAGAATTTCGGTCTACGAATCCAATATTTTCGACAGGATATCCCTGATTTACTTTTACATTAATTAAATTTAATATTTCAGTAGCATCATCAGGAATCGTTAGAATGAGTTTTCCTTTTTTGTGTTTATCATAAAATTTCGCGAATGCTTCAATTAGTCTAAGATGATTTTTATGTTTTGATACATTGCTGACGTAAATATACTGATGCTCTTTTCTGATATTTGTTTTAACTTCTGTAATGAAAGGTGGATAAAAAGGGATTACCAAAATATTACTTTCCTGAATCTCATATTTTTTTGACAGTTTTTCTTTAACCAACTCTGTCTGAACCAGCCAATAATCTGTGTTTTTTTTGAAAGCATTCAGAAAACGGGTTTTGATGTAATATATCTTTTTACTTATAAAAGACATTTCTTTCGGAAGATCCAAAAATAAAAGCTGATGAAAGTAGGTGTATACTTTAGCTGAAGTTTTAACATTAGGAGGAAGATTTCCGAAACACAGTATTGAAGAAAACTGATGTTTATTCTCTTTGTAGAAGTTTCTTCTTTTTATTAAGGAAGCCTTTAAGTATACTACTTTATTTTTTTTTAACTGTAATTTTTCCTTCTGAATACGTTCATCCAAGAGATAAAAAACTTCTTTATCGGTTTTTTCTAGTTCTTCAATAAGATAATCTAACAGGACTTTCCCACCGCTGTTGTTGATATATAACGCATCTATTAGTATCATGAAATTACCTGTAATAAATTTGCTATTGATGTATCCTGAGTTATAGAATTACCCAAAGTTCTGCTGTTGTAAGAAAAATCGAGTAATTCATCATCTGTTTTACTGATGAGCTTTTCTATAGCATTTTTTAATAAAGCTGTATCAGGTTTTACTTTATAGCCATTATAATTATTAATTACGAAATGAGGAGAAGCACCACAAACATCTGTACAAATAATGGGTAACCCGGCTGAAGCTGCCTCGTGTAAAACTAATGCCCACGGTTCAAAAGTAGATGGTAAAATAAAAGCACCGGAATTTTGCATTTCTAGCAATAAATTTTCCTGACTCATATAATCTTTTACTATGACGTCATTATTCTTACTTATTTCATCTTTTAGGTCACCTCTACCGATAAGTACTAAGTTCCATTGTTTTTTATCCTGAATATTTTTCCAGGCATTTAACAATTCTTTTATTCCTTTTTCTTCTGAAAACCTACCGATAAACAGTAAATTTTTAGGATAGCTCTTCTTTTTTTCTTCAATATTGACTCTATTGAAAAGGTCAACATCGGCACTTAATGAATTGAGAAGTATTTTGTTATTATCGAAGCCTAACTTTCGTGCATATTCGTATTGATAATAACCGGCAACCCATAGATGAGTGAAAGCTTTTGAAAGGTGAAACGGACTGATCGCACTATTAATCTTTTGAGTAATTTTCCCATACCACGGAGTATCCGATTGTGCAATTACAGGTATTTTTCCCTCTTTTGTAATCTGTTTACAAATCCAAATAAATTCTTTAATCATCCAACCGGCGGTAACAATAAAATCCGGTTGAAAGTCTTTTATTTTTTTTAAAATGTCCTGTTTGGTAAACTGACTATACTGATGGGTTTCAAAATTTTTTATTTCAGGAATACTTTTATCAAAAAGAGCTGCGTGAAATGCTAAAACTTCCCCATTTGTTTTTTCTACTAATTTTTTTATTGTATTTTCCTGATGAGGAACATAGTCAATAATTAAGAAAACTGCTTTCATTTTATTGCTATTTTTGTTTAAAGATTTTCATTATTTAACATGTTTAATAAATTTTGCAGGTACATAAAAGGATTTACAATAAATATTTGTGTTCTGTAAAACCTTATCTCCAGCAAAATAGTTGAATCTGCACATATCCTGCTTCTATTTCTATCATAATAAAATAACTTATCCTTTCCCTTTTATATTTATCGAATGAGATTTAGAACTAAGAATTGACATCCTAATTTAGCTCCAGACATTACTACTTATAAAAATCACCCTCTTCTAAAATATTAAAAAACAAAATTTATCATTATCTTATCTTCTACACTTACTAAGTATTTTATTTTTAATATGTTTGGACTTTATTAAAGAATCATTATTTCTTGTCTAAAATCATTTTATAATAATTAATGTATTTTTCGGCAATTATTTCCGGAAAATACTTTATTACATTTTGATGTCCTAATTTTAATAATTTATTTCTTAACTCCTGATCAGAAATTATGTCGTTAATGGCTTTTCTTATTTCTTCGGTTGAGTTTGGATTGACAAGAATTGCTCCATCTCCAGCGACTTCTTTCATAGGGCTCATATCAGACGTTATAACACAACACTTCATCGCTTGCCCTTCTAATATTGGCAATCCGAAACCTTCATACAATGAAGGAAAGCATAATATATCAGAAATTTTATAAGCATCAATTAATTCATCTTCAGTTGCAATTTCATAATTAATATAGTCAATATCATTTTCTTGTAAAAATTTCATTACTTCGGAAGATAATGAGCCAATAATAATTATTTTAACATCAATGCCAACGATAGCCTGTAAAACTCTGTATAGGTTTTTTTTAGGATAGAATCCATATGCTAGAATTACTGGCTTTGAATTGACTGGTTTTACAAAATCCTGATATGGTATGGTAAGACAATTGGGTATTACTGTTATTTTATTTTCAGCCCATGGAAACAGTTCTACTAATTCTTTTTTTGATTTTTCAGAAATTACTGTAATATATTTTAATTTTTTCAACGGTAAGTAAAACCAAAGAAGTTTAAAAAGATATTGTTTTATTCCACTGAGTTCAGAAATATTTCCTGCATCATGTATAGTAAGGACTGTATTTTTTCTTTTTAATAAAAAAACAGACCAATGTATAGCTCCCGTAATATGGTTTATTTCATTCTGATTTTTGCTAAAAAAAAGATTGGTTCTAATAAAACCAAGAAATGAAAAATTTGGATCTACTTCGTAAATATTTTTTGTATCTATCCCTCTATTAATCATTTCGGCATTGAGTATCGAAAATAGTTTTGCTATACTCAAGAATTTTGGATTGGGGAATCTTTGAAAAAAAGTGACTTTCATATGATTTTAAAAAGAAAAGAATAAAGTTTTAAAAGGAATAAAAGGAGTTGGATCAGAAAAAACATATTTGATAAATTCTAATCCTGCAAACAAAAGCAAAAAAATTAAATAAAGATTTTTTTTACCCATTTTATTCATAACCGGAATAAGCCAAACATATAAAATAACTTCTAAAATTATAAAATATACCGAAACTCTGGAACTCATGTATTCTAACTTTCCAAAAAATAATACATAGGCGGCCAATGAAAAAAATAGGGTATTTAATAATAATTGATAATAAGATTTATGTTGTAAAAAATTTTTATACCGAATCATAAGAAATATCGGCAAGCCTCTTCTTATAATACCAAGTACAAACATATAATAATTTGATTGCATTTTTGCAAAGCCCATATTATATCCTTTAATAATATGTGATATTTTTTCAGGAGCAAAATTACTAATTACAAAATTAAAAATTGTAAAATTAAGACCCGTAATATTAAATAATAATAAAGCAAACAGTGTAACAATCCAAATTTTATCATTTATCTTTCTATCTAAAAAAAGCAAAAAAACATAGATAAATGCAGAATAGTGAAAAAAAGTAGCAATTAAAATAAAACCCAGATATGATATTTTCTTTTCCTTTAAAAAATAGATATATGCAAAAAAGCCAATTGCAATTGCTAAAAGCTGTCGGTTACTCCCAAAAAGTCCAACTGTGCAGGCAAATACAAGTAATAAAGCCGATATTGGGTATTTAGTAATTTTATTTAAAGAAAAATAATATAAGCTATAAATGACAGAATAATAAAAAAACAAAAAAAACGGATAGCTGAAATTCAGAATATTTCTGAAAAAATACACTAAATATTTGTAGAAAAATTCATAACGATATCTTGTATCATTTAACTTAAAAAACTGATAATGATTATAGGTATTCCAAAAGTCCATTCCGGAATCGAACTTGATAGATTCCAATAAGACAATAAAAAAAAGAGAGAATATGAATAATGCCTGATGAAAATTATTTTTTCTCTGGTGCTCGATTACTGTAAATAATAAGATCAATAAAAATAAAATAATTATCATCATCGTTTTTAAGATAATTATTTACTGATAACTTTTTTGAAAAAGATTTTTGAAAAGAAATAGTATACAAAAATCATTTGAAATAAGGTAGCAATAAAGAAATACACATCCTGCTCTATGATAATACTTTTTATCAAAACCTGAGAGTAAAATATGAAATAAAACATACTGCCCTTAAATGGAAGAAACTGTATGATGTTTAATACAATAGAAAGAATAGCAACATGTAAAAAAACAAAAATTACCCCACCTTCCAGATATGCCCATCCATATACGGTTGGTGTAGGCGAATTTCTAACTCCCCTTACGATCATTTGTTGAAGATGTGCTCCATTTTCTTCGGCAGGCTTTGAAGGTATAAGAATTCTGGGAACCATACTTACAGGCAAATAAACAAAACGCTCCATATTTTTATAAAAATTCCAATCCGGCTCCTTTTCAACTGAAAATAATAAATAAGAAAACATGGATATCCTGTCTGAGTAACTGTTTGTATTTTCATTTAAGCTGCCTGAAAAATCAATATTTATTGTTTTTACCGCCGCAATCTGCATCGCTGTTACCTTAGAATTAGTGTTTGTCAAAGCTTCACGATAATTACTATTAAAAGGATATAAAATAATTAAAAATAAAGCTAACGGTATAATTACCTTAAGAGGAATACCTCTTCCTGATGCTAAAAATGGTATTAAAAATAATACTATCCCGAAAATTAATATCCCTTTCATCCCTGCAACCAAACCAAAAATTATATAAAGTATATTATACAACTTAAAGCTATTCGAAAATAATTTTGAATTATTGCCCGACATGAATTTTATAATAACATACGTAAAATAAAAAAGAGGAGAAAAATAATTGATGATCTGAATTAAGAATGAATAAGAACCAGATGCTGCCTCTCCGTCGGCTCCATACCCAATCAAACCCGTTAACAATAAAAAATAGGATAAAACCATAGAAATAATAGACAAATAAATGAATATTTTCTCATTTCTTAGTACATAGGTACTATCCAACTTCAAACTTGCTGTATTCTTTACATTTTTAAAATTAATAACTAAAAAAACTAAATCAATAATATTTATTGTGAGCAGCCCGACAAATATGACAACCAAAGTATCGTATATGTAGGAGATATTAACGTAAACTTCTCCATAAATCCCTACATCCTTCAAGTAAAATTTATCCGAAACGAGATAATAATTTAAGATCAGGTATAAGAAAGTTGAGAATTTAACCCAGTCCGTAAGTCTCGGTCTTCCAAACTTATACCATGATAAAGTAAATGGAACCAGTGAAAGGATGCTACTTAAAAAAGCAATAATTAATTCAAAAAAAACCTCTCTATTTTTTACTACGTCATAGAGATATATAGATCTGACTATGATGATCAGAAAAATAAATATATTTAACAGTATAAAATTTGTTTTGCTTAATTTGAATTTTATCACTTTAGAATTGTAAAAATTTATTAATATTTACTATTGGCAGCACGCTTATTAGAAAAATAAGATTTTATATTTTCTTTTATAAAGATCATATTTTCATGCCTGGTATAATTTGAATTAAATAATCTTAGCAAATTAAAAAACATATCTACAATGACATACAGAATATAGCTACTGAAATTCCTTCTAAAATACAAATTTTTGCTTCTTTGTACTATAACTCTTTTTGAATTGGCAATTACCTTATTAAAACTAGCACCTTCTAAATGTATGATCGAACTATTATTGTAAATATAATTTTTATATTTAAGTTTTGAAATTCTTTTTTGCATATCCGTCTCTTCGAAATACATAAAAAAGAGAGGACTAAAGCCGGAAACCGAGTCAAAAAGAGTCTTTCTTAGCAACATATCGGCTCCTGTAACTTTTTCAATCATCTGATATTCTTTGTTCTCATCAATAATAAATTCAGCATTTTTAAATTTGAAATATGAAGAAAACATTAAAAGATATTCGCTGAAAGGTGTCGGAAAATATCCACCAGAATGTGCGACTTCGTGTTTTGCATCAATCAATTTACAGCCTAAGACTCCTATTTTTAATTTATTCTCGTTTTCGTAAAAGAAATCACACATTTTTTTTATGGAATTTTCAATTAAGATGGTATCTGAGTTCAATAAAAAAAGAAGTTCTCCCTTGGCTTTTTCAGCCCCCCAATTATTAGCTCTTCCAAAACCCAAATTCTCATTAGAATAAATATAACAGATCTCTTTTCTGTTTTCAAAATATTCTTTTGAGCCATCTGCAGATGCATTATCCACTAAGATAATTTCATATTCTACGTCCTTTGTTTGAGATATAATAGATGCTATACAATTCTCCGTTATATCTTTCGTATTATAATTTACAATGATTATAGAGACTTGCATATCAATTTTTACTCTTTATTTTTTCTAAAACTTGTTGGTCTATCTTTTTATAAAAAGTATCCATATTCTGTTTAATAAAATCTATATTAAAGTCTACTAAGTTGACATTCATTCTAGACGCTATGAGTTCTTCAGGAATTCTCCATTTAATAAATTTGGCAGGATTTCCACCTACAACTGAAAAAGGTGCCACATTTTTAGTGACAACACTTCCTGCAGCAACTATTGCTCCTTTTCCGATTGTAACTCCAGACATTACAATTACATTTGTACCGATCCAAACTTCATCTTCTACCACTATTTCTCCTCTGGTAGTGGCATCCTGCAAAGGGCTTAATTTATCAAAAAAAGTTTTTAACGGAAAAGTAGTAAATGTATCTACCTGATGATTTCCCCCCAGAATAAAAACTACATCAGAAGCAATACTCACGAAGTTGCCTATTGATAATTTCTCATTAGGATTCTCAAAAGATTGAAAATTTATTTTACCATAGGTGTATTTTCCAACCTTTATTTTATTAATATCTTTAATATTATTACCAAGTGCGGTGTAATTATGTTTATTATTCAGCCGCCAACGAACAGAAGCTATTTTTAATGAAATCCAGTTAAAGAATTCAATTCGTAATGCATTTATTAACTTGAGAAATACTATCATACAATTTGTTTATAGATATTCATAAGTTCATCCATATGCTCTGATGCCGTTTTTGTACCTTTAATATTATTAATAACTCTGTTATATAAATTATATACATCGTCAGAATTCATTAGCTGTAAAGCAGAGTTAATTCCATCCTCATTGGGCTCAAAAAGAAAACCATTATTGTTGGTAACAAAATCAGGAATACCTCCCATCTTGGTACCAACTATAGGAATACCTGCATTCAAAAATTCAAATACAACCTGAGGGGCATTATCTTCCCAGATGGATAATACTAAACCTATATCAATTTTCTTTAAAATATCTACTAAATCACTGTGCTGATATCTGCCGTGATAAAATACGTGAGGCATTGTCTGTATTTTTTCTAATACATAATCCTCTATTCCACCATAAATATGAAATTCATGATTGCTATTTTCTGCTAACTTTAAAAACAGATCGGCTCCTTTATGAAAGTGTAAATTACCAATAAAACCAAATTTAATTTTTTGGTTTTTTTCTTTTTTCTCTCTTGTTGTGAAATTTTTTCTGAAACTTTCATCAGCAGTATAATTACCTATGTGGTTTACTACAAATAAATCATTTTCATATCCATTTTCCTGATAAATTTCTTTAACTCTGTGGGAAACAGCAATCAGTGCATCAACATTTTTGAATAATTTTCTACCTTCCAAAAACCTTTCATGATGACCACTGGAATTAGCTATTTTTTTTACTTTAAGCAGTTTCAGACCTTTTCTTATACCCCCTCCAATATATTTCTGATCAAGTGTTTCTTCGTATGAAATACAAGAATTACATTTTAAATTTTCTTTACTATTTGTACACAATTTTCCATCTTTATCCAGCAGGATAATTCTATTGCACACATAAGAATAATCATGAAGAGAAATAATAACCTTCGCATATTTTTTTAAAACTTCCAAAACCTTTAACGGAAGATCAATCATCATATGAACATGAATAATATCCGGAGAAAGATCTTTAACAACATTTTCCACAACATCTACATCTTCATTAGTAATAACACTGCTTAGATGAAAAGGTCTTAATTTTGGATCAATACTAAGAGTTTTAAAGTTATAGTTTTTTTCTTCTTTATTATCTTCCGAATACAATACTGTTACATCAAGACCGTTATCTGCCATTGTACTGGAAATATTTCTTACATAGTTTGTTATCCCTCCATTAAAAGAAATATCAAAACCTGTACAAATTTGAAGAACTTTCATTATTTTAAATTTTTTATTAAATCTAATGCTTCACCTATTACATGATGCATATCCATATATCTATAGGTCGCTAATCTTCCCACAAAATAAATTTTATCCATTTTTTTAACCTCTTCTTCGTACAATGCAAGTTTTTCCATATCCTCCGTTAATCTTTTCGGATAGTAAGGAATATCTGCTTCTTCAGTTTCTTTACTGAATTCTTTAAAGTAAGTTGTTTTTTCATGTTCTTCCCAAGGAGTAAAATGCTTATGCTCGTGTACTCTGGTAAATGGAACTTCAGGATCTGCATAATTTATTACAGGATTACCCTGATAATCTCCTTCAGCTACAGCTCTTTCAAAGTATACCGTTCTGTACGATAGTCTTCCGTATTTATAATCAAAAAAAGCATCTATAGGTCCGGAATAGAAAACTTTTTCATATTCTGAAAGATCCCATGAAGAATCAAACTTCGTATTAAGCTTAACTTCGATATTGTCAGCAGAAAGCATCTTCTCGAAAATTGCCGTATATCCATCTCTGGGAATACCCTGATAAGGATTTGCATAATAATTATCATTATAATTAAATCTTACAGGTAATCTTTTCAGAATACTTGCCGGTAATTCTGTAGGTTCACATCCCCACTGCTTTTTTGTATAACCATAAAAGAAAGCTTTATAAAGATCTTCCCCGATAAACTTCATGGCTTGCTCTTCGAAATTTTGGGGTTCTTCAATATCTTTTTTTGCAATAGATTCTATAAATACTTTTGCCTCATCCGGACGCATTGTTCTATTAAAAAACTGGTTTATGGTATGCAGATTAATAGGCATAGAATATACGTTCCCTTTATAAATTGATTTTACACGATTTACAAACGGAACCATTTCACAAAAATTTTGGATGTAATCCCAAACTTCTTTATTGTCTGTATTAAAAATATGCGGACCGTATTTGTGTACCATTACATTGGTTTCCGAATCTCTCTCTGTATAGCAGTTTCCTCCTATATGATCACGCTCATCTATTACAGTGATATGATTTTCAGGATTCTTACTCAGTTGTTCTGCAATAACAGCTCCGGAAAATCCAGATCCAATGATTAGATATTTTTTCATTTTATTATTCGTTTCTATTTTTTAATGTCAAGAAAATTTGTTTTGGGCTGAAATAATCCGCTTTAAAAATACCTATTTTTTCTTTTTTCAATGCAAGATACATTAAAAAGGTTACTAGGCACTCTATAATTACACAATTCCAGGCTGTTCCTATGTATCCCCAATATTTACTCATAAATATATTCAGTATAAGACCTGCAATACTCGCTATGAAAGTTGTTCTGAAGAACATTTTATCCAAACCTAAATTTAACATAAGCTGTATGCCGAAAATATTTGAAAGACCAACGATAAATGGTATAAAAGAGATAATTTTTAAAACATTAATAGAATTATCAAATTGATGCCCATAAATAAGCCTGACCAAAAATGGCGCAAATAAAAGAAGTGCAACAGATGCAAAAAAAGTAAGATAAAAAACTATTGGAACAATTTTTTTTATCAGAGTTATTCCATGATCTCTTGATATAGAGAATGCTTTTCCAATAAAAGGATAAAGTGCTGTAGAAATTGGAATCATAAGCATTGAATTAACTATATTAAGGAAATTCTGGCTTGTTGTATAGTAACCAACTTCTTTAATATCAGCAAAAAAACCTAAAACTACAGTATTGGTAGAAGTATATAGACTAATCACAATGGTGGAAAAGAAGATCATTCTTTCATCAAAAATAAGTTTGAATGATTTTCTGAAAGATACCAATCTATACTTAATTTGAAATTTTCTGATAGCGTACAGAAAAAGAAATACATTCGTCGATATCAAAAAAATTGTTGAGAGCAGAGGAATCCAATAATAATCTGAACTATGCTTAATCAAAATAAAAACTAATGCTGTATTTATAAGTCCCTTAACAAAATTAAGCTTAGCGAAAATTTCCAGTTCCTGTAATCCCTGAAAGATATATTGAGGAGAAATTACTGTAGATATACAGCCTATAAATAGTATTACCGCAACTGAAAGATCTTTCTGTATAGGGGTAAAAAAATAAAGGGAAATGGCAAATAAAATGCAGGATACTGCATATAAAATTATTCTTGATGTAAATACTTCAGAGACAATTTCGTTAATATATTCTTTATTATTAGAATTCTGTGATATCCTTCTGGTAGCAGTTAAATCAAAACCATAAGCAATAAGAAGCGTGAAATATCCAATAAATGCCATCGCATAGTTGATAATTCCATATCCGTCCGGACCAATTATCCTGGATACATATGGTACAGTGATCAATGGAAATATATAATTAACTATCTGAATAATTCCCAAAGAAGCTATATTTCTTACTAACTTTTTTTTTTCAAGCATCATTATCTTTTTTAGATATTCTAATTCAATCCCTACAGCTTTTATATAGTGATTCTTATCCGGATATTCAAAATATTTTTACAGTCGTGCATCTGCTATATCTCTATCTAAAAATGCTTTCACATCAAATAACACAGAATTATCAGCTTTTAATGTAGCGATATCGAGCGTTTTAAATTCGTTATGTGAAACTGCTAAAACAACAACCTCATATTTCTTATCTTTAATAATATTTTCAAGAGTTTCAATATTATATTCAGATTTCACTTCTTCTTTATCTGCCCAAGGATCATAAATATCTACATTAAGACCATATTGTTTAAGCTCGGAATAGATGTTTACAACTTTCGTATTTCTGATATCCGGACAATTTTCTTTGAATGTAATTCCTAAAATTAATGCATTTGCATTTTTAATCTGAATCCCTTTCCGGATCATCAGTTTTACAACTTTTCCGGCAATAAATTCAGGCATCATATCATTTACTCTTCTGCCGCTTAAAATTACCTGTGGATGATAGCCAAGCTGTCCTGCTTTATGAGCCAAATAATAAGGGTCTACGGAAATACAGTGTCCTCCTACTAAACCGGGACGATATTTTAAAAAATTAAATTTTGTACCGGCAGCTTCTAAAACATCATGGGTATCTATACCAATCCTGTCGAATATTAATGCTAACTCGTTTACAAAGGAAATATTGACATCCCGCTGAGCATTTTCAATTGCTTTTGAAGCTTCAGCGACCTTAATACTTGGCGCTTTATGGGTTCCTGCTTTAATTATTAGTTGATACAAATTATCTATATCTTCAGCAATTTCTGGCGTAGAACCTGAGGTAACTTTTTTAATTGTCACTAAAGTATTTATCTTATCTCCGGGAACAATTCTTTCAGGTGAGTAACCTACATAAAAATCATCATTTAGTTTTAATCCAGATTCTTTTTCCAGTACAGGAATGCATTCTTCTTCCGTACATCCGGGATATACAGTAGATTCATAAATCACGATATCATCTTTCTTAAGGATTCTTCCTAACATTTCACTTGCTTTTATCAACAAGGTAAGGTCGGGAGAATTAAATCGATCTATCGGTGTAGGAACGGTTACGATATACACATTTGCCTCTGAGATTTCATCAAGAGAATATGATGGAACATATCCTTTTTTAAAATTGGTTTCAGAAGCTGTTTGCAAAAGTTCTTTAATTTCTTGAGAATCGGCTTCTAACGTATGGTCTTCACCATTTTTCAGTTCTTCAATTCTAAGCTTATTAATATCAAATCCATAAACAGGTAAGTGTTTTGAAAATTCTAAAGCTAATGGAAGCCCGACATAACCCTGACCGATTACGGCAATTTTATAATTTTTATTTGTTTTCATCATTTTTAGTAAAAATACTTTTTACCTTATCAAAAAAGCTTCTGTCATCTGTTGCCGTATATCCGTATCCATATTTATTTCCATAAGCAAAGTACTCTTTGTTTACATCATTTAATATAAAAGCAACATTTTTTATTTTGTGTCCTTCTATCTGTTTGTTGGCAAAATCGATTAGAGATTTTTCAGTATGTCTTGATCTTGTTACATATAGTGTTACATCTGCCATATTTGCAATTAACAATGTATCTGTAACGAGCATTAACGGAGCCGTATCAATAATAATATAATCATAAGTTCCCTGAAGGTCTGCAAGAAGGTCTTCATATCTGCCATTAGACAATAGTTCTGTGGGGTTTGGAGGAATACTTCCCGAGAAGATTACATCCAAATAAGGATTAAAAGCACTCTGGTGCACAATATCTTCTACAGAAACCTGATCATCATATAAAAACTCGGTAAGTCCTGCCAAACCTTTTCTTGCTGTATTATATCTTTGTAACTGAGGATTTCTTATATCCGAACCGATGATAATGATCTTCTTTTTAGGAGTTGCCATCGTTAAAGCAAGATTTACCGATACGTGTGTTTTTCCTTCTCCCTTTACCGTAGAAGTTACAAATACAGTTCTTCCTTTTTTGATATTTTTAGGAAACATGAAGTTCATATTGGTAATTAAGATTCTGAAAGACTCTGCCATAGGAGACAGATCATTCATCTTAACCAATTCTTCCTGACCTCTTTCCATACTAGGAATTTCTCCAATGATTGGTTTTCTGTTCGTTAATTTTTCAAGATCATGTTTCGTTTTTACCTTATCATTGAATAACTGTTGAAGATAAATAATAGCAATTGGAATCAAAAAGCCTATTAAAAATCCGGAAAGTAAAATTACCATTCCTCTAGGCGCAACTTTCATTCCTACAAAAGCTTTATCAACAACTCTTGCTTTAGGGGCAGTAACTGCCATGGATATAGCAGTTTCTTCTCTTTTTTGTAATAAAAGAAGATATAGTGATTCTTTTATCTGCTGTTGCCTTTCAATGCTTCTGAAAAGTTTCTCCTGAACCGGAACTTTAGAAATTTTACCAGAAATACTATTTTGTTCGGATGACAAACCATTTTTAGCTAACTGAAGACCTGTCTTATTTTTCTGTAAACTCTGAATAACAGAAGTTCTAATATTATTGATCTGCTTTGTAATATCAACAACAAGCGGGTTTTCTGGTGTAGCACTTTGGAGAAGTTTGTTTCTTTCTAAAACTAACTGATTATACGAAGAAATATTTGTCGTTGCACTAGGATTGTTTAATCCTAAATTACTTGGTAACGTCTGATAAGAATTTTGGTTACCCACGTATCCCAACAAAGCATCGGTCAGTTCAAGCTGTGCATTAATTTCCAACTCTTTACTTTTAGCTTCCGCATTTGTCTGCAGCCCTAATTTCACTTCAGTTTCTAAATCAGATATCTGATTACTTTGCTTGAATCTTTCTTTCTGATTTTCTACATCACCTAGATCCTTCCCGATTTGCTCTATCCTTTCAGCAATAAATTTAGCGGTATTTCTAAACTCTGTATTTTTATCCTCAATTGCATCCTGATTATACACCTGAACCAATTTATTGATAATTGTTTTGGCTTTATCCACCTCTGCATAATTCATAGCAAGTTTAATAACTGTTGCATCTTTATTTACCAATGCCACATTTAAAGCAGCCTGATAAGCATCAGTTCTGTCATCAATCGTAGAAATATCTAATATAACATCATTTAATTTTTTATCAGATTTATAATTCTCATTTTTTAAAATCATTATATTAGCATAAGGCAAACTAATAACTTTGTTGAAGGTGGTATTAATTGCAGGTATGCCTTCCGAAGAAAGTTTTAACTGATTTCCATTTATCTTTAAATTTACTACTCTTGAAATTTTACTTTTTACATCTTTTTCCTGTACAATTCTAACTCTTACAGGAGATGTCTCTCCATAAATTTCATGTTTTAAATCTCCATTATAAATATTTGTTTCAAGACCTAAAGTCTTTACCACTTCACGTACAAGTTTTTTAGACTTGAAAATTTCCATTTCATTTTCAACTCCATTACTCCCTATTTTACCGATACCAGAAATATCTCTTAAGGCAGCAAAATCCTGTGTTCCAACATTATTTGATTTAGAATCTTTAATAAGTACTGTAGAGGCAACTTCAAAAATAGGAACTTGTCTTTTGAGATATAGATATGCAAGAGTTACCGATACTATAACACTACCAATAAGCCACATCCAACGTTTCAAATAAGGCTGAATTATATCTCTTACATTCAGTTCAGTTTCAATTTCTGTTGAGTGAATATTTTGTTGTTCCATCATTTTTATTTCTTAAATAGACCTACCACAACTGCGATAGCTGTTACACCGATAGAAATTGCAGATAAAATGAGAGGTGTATTTGGATTTTGTTTGGAGATTACATCTTTTGTGTTGTTAGCAGATACAATGATAGCATCCCCTTGCTTGAGATTATAGTAAGGAGAATTAATAAGATTGGCATCCTGCACATTTACTCTTCCATGAGTAATTTGTCCATTTTCTGTTCTTATTATCAGAATATCATCTCTTCTTCCATAGGTAGTGAGATCTCCAGCCATTGCTAAGGCATTTAGAATAGTTGCCTGTCCGTTAGTCACAATATAATCGCCCTGTCTGTTTACTTCTCCTAAGATTGAAATTTTAAAGTTAGTAAGTCTTACAGAAATTGTAGGATCAATAACAAATTCTTTCATTCTGTTTCTTAGTTCATCCTTTAACTGAACTAAAGTTTTATTCGTAGTACTGAGCTTTCCTAAAATTGGAAAATCTATTTCTCCATTTGAATCAACAATATAAGTGGGTCCCGTAACATTTGCTGATCCTTGTCCCGGTGTATTTCCACCGGCAAATGTATTATTCTGAACAAATTCTGAGGATGAGAAATTTTGATTAAATGGTTTAACAACATCTAAATCTTTAGCCGTAATAAGAATAACAAGCTGATCTCCCGGTTGAATTGTATTTTGAGAATTTTTAGCAGAAGCTTCTATTGCAACATTTTCTATATTCTGCATATAATTCAGATCGTTGTGTGCGTTGGGATTGGTTTTGCACGAAACTAATGTAACTGCCAGTAATACAGCCAGTATTTTACCTTTCATCATATTTTAAAATTGTACAAATATACATTTATTATTTTTCTATTTATCCAGTATTTCGTAAATAGAATTGTTACTTCTAAATTCCGGAACAATGGTTTTCAAAATTCTTACAACCTCTACTTTATCTCTTTTGACAGCAGCTCTTGTAACGAGATTTATCATGGATTCAATTTCTGAAAATGCCATGCTCGGATCTTTTGAAATCATAATCTTTTCATTGTGTGTAGGCAAGGTTTTTGCATCATCACTCAAAAGTTCTTCATATAATTTTTCTCCGGGTCTTAAACCTGTATAAATAATTTTAATATCTATATTAGGCTCAAATCCGGATAATTTTATCATTCTTCTTGCAAGATCCAAAATTTTCACAGGCTCTCCCATGTCAAAAACGAAAATTTCACCGCCATGTCCCATTGTTCCGGCCTGAAGAACAAGCTCACAAGCCTCAGGAATCGTCATAAAATATCTTACAATGTCAGGATGCGTAATCGTAACAGGACCGCCTGCTTCAATTTGCTTTTTAAAATAAGGGATTACCGATCCGTTAGATCCTAAAACATTTCCGAACCTTGTTGTAATAAATTTGGTTTTGTTTCCTTCCACATTCTGCAAAGACTGAACAAATAATTCCGCAGCTCTTTTAGAAGCACCCATCACATTCGTAGGATTTACAGCTTTATCTGTTGATACCATTACGAACCTGTTCACGTTATACTTACTGGAAAGTGTTGCAATGATCCTTGAACCTAATACATTCACTATAATTCCTTCGTGTGGATTTTCCTCAACCAAAGGCACATGTTTATACGCCGCAGCATGGTAAACCATAGAAAAATTATAGGTTTGAAACAATGGTTCTATTCTATGCTTATTGGAAACATCAGCCAATACAAATTTAAAAGTGATATGAGGAAATTTCTCTCTCATTTCAAGCTCAATATCATACAGAGGTGTTTCAGCCTGATCTAATACAACGATAAGAGAAGGATTAAATTGTGCAACCTGTCTAACAATTTCACTACCGATAGAACCTGCACCGCCGGTTACTAAAATTGTCTTGTTAAAATGTCTGCTTCTTACATCTTCACTTTCAATTTTAATAGGTTTTCTGTTTAATAAATCTTCAATCTGAAGATTTCTGATAGAACCGCCAAGATCACTGTCTCTAAGTTTCTGAACAGAAGGAGCTTTAAAGATGTTAAAATCTTTTTCCAGAAATAAATTTACCCAGGAATTCATTTCATCTTTAGACATCATTTCTTTTATAATGATCACTCCGTCTACTAAAAGCTCTTCTTTCGAATGTTTTTCAATTTTTTCTTTTGAAAGAATTGGTTTTCCTAATAACGATGCTCTTTTAGAATCTGTTCTCTGGGTTAAAAAGCCCACGACATGATAAGGAAGACTCGGATTATCCAGAATAGCTCTCGCGATGGCAATAGACTGCTCATCGATTCCTAAAACAAGAATTCTCTTTTTAAGTGTACTTCTTCTATATTCTCTTACGATATGAAAAAATTCTTTCACATATAATCTGAAAAGAAACAATCCCATAAACGAGATGATGAAATACAATATCAGATAGGGCGTTAAAATAAATTTTCCGCCGGTGAACCAGAAATAAAAGATATTGATTGTAGCTACCGTAACCATTGTACAGAAGCATGAAGTCAAAAGTTTAAATAGATCCGTGAAAGTAGAATGCCTTATAATTCCTGCATATGTTTTAAAAACATACATAAATAAAGCATTTATAACAATGATCGATAAAAATACAAGACTTTTATCATCATAGATAAATTCACGCTGGGTAATTTTTTCTATAATATAGGTAGATAAAAATAACGATACTACCAGAATAATAATATCAATTATTAATATTATCCATCTGGGCAAATATCTTACATCAGAGAGACTGACAACATTATCTCCTCCAAAAATTTTCTTTCTAAGAGAATCGTACATTGTCTATACTTGTGTTCATATAATTTAAAATTAAAGTTGGGTAAAAAAGCAACCCCATTTATCTTCGCGTAAAATTACAATAAAATTTCATCGATTTTTGAATTAATAACAAATTTAATTTCTATAATTATATAATGTTCTGGTAATTCTTTCTTTACACTTTTCTGTTATGTTACTTCCAGAAGGAAGGCAAAGACCTCTATCAAAAAAAGCGCCAGAAATATTATTTCCAAAAAAAATATAATCTTTGTATAACGACTGTAAATGCATTGGCTTCCACAAGTATCTGGTTTCTATGTTATTCTCAGAAAACATATTCCGTAAATTTTCTTTATTCCAGTGTAAACCATCAATTAAAATCACATTTAACCAATAATTTGAATAAAACTTTTCAGAAGGCTCAGAAAATAGATTCAGATCATCAAAACGATTAAATAATTCTTGATAGAAAATATGATTTTTTCTTCTTGACTGTATCCTCTCTTCAAGAACCTCCATCTGTCCTCTCCCTATTCCTGCATGTATATTGCTGATCCGATAATTATAGCCTACTTCAGAATGACTGTAAAAATCCTCATTTTCCTTTGCCTGTGTTGCAAGATAAAGAGCTCTGTCTTTAGCAGATTTATTCTTTGAAATAATAATGCCTCCTCCAGAAGTCGTAATAATTTTATTTCCATTGAAACTTATAATAGATAGGTCACCAAAAGTTCCACATGCCTGATTGTTATATTTACTCCCTAAAGCTTCTGCACTATCTTCGATGAGGGGAATATCATATTTTTTTGAAATTTCCAGAACTTCATCCACCATAAAGGGCATTCCATAAAGACTTACTGCAATAATTGCCTTGGGCTTTTTTCCTTTCTGCAGACAATATTTTACAGCATCTTCCAATGCATTAGGGCAAATATTCAATGTGGAAGGTTCACTATCTACAAGAACGGGGATCGCTTTTAAATACAAAACAGGATTTACCGATGCCACAAAAGTAAAGGACTGGCAGATTACAAAATCTCCCTGTTCTACATTTAACAGTCGTAAAGCTAAATGGATTGCAGCGGTTCCGGATGAGAGAGCGGTTACAAAAGAATTTTCACCCAAATATTCTTCGAGATTCTTCTCAAAAACATCGATATTATTTCCAAACTGAGAAATCCAGTTGGTATCGAATGCTTCATTTATATACTTCAGCTCCGTTCCTCCCATATGCGGTGGTGAAAGCCAGATTCGTTCTTCTTTCAAAATAAAACAATTTTATCATTTATGCATTTCCAAAATTATCAATTATTTTCTCATATTCAAAGCCTCTGCTTATTAAATATTTGATTGTTTTTGCTTTTCTTTGATATTCCTTCAATCCACTCTGTTTATCGTAATAATCCTGATAAATTTTACGGATCGTTTTTTCATAATCATCCTCATGAATTTCATCAAAACATATACTGATTAATTTATCGGAAATCTGTTTTTGTTTCAGATGAATTTTAATCTTCGTCTTTCCCCAATGTTTGATGTAAAACTTACCTCTGATGTAGCTTCGCGTAAACCGTTCTTCATTCAGATAGTTTTCTTTCATCAGATAAAGCATAATTTCTTCCTTCGCTTCATCAATTAAAAGAAATTCTCTCATTTTCTGCTCAACTTCTGCATGACAGCGATCCTGATACACACAATAGTTTACCAGTTTCAGTTTAATCTCATCAAAAGTGAAAGACTTCTTCTCCATATATTTTTTACACAAAAAAGAATGAGCAAAAGCCCATTCTTTATTATTTATTTCTTTGAAAATTAATAGTTGAATAAAGCTTTACCTTCCATTAATTCATTTACTTTTTTTCTTACCGAAGAAATTACTTCTTCATTTTTGATGTTATCTACCACATCCGAAATCAATCCCGCAATGGTATCCATATCATTTTCTTTCAATCCTCTTGTAGTGATCGCTGCAGTACCCAATCTGATTCCTGAAGTGGTGAATGGTGATTTATCATCAAAAGGAACCATATTTTTGTTACAAGTAATGTCTGCAAGAACCAAAGCTTTCTCTGTTTCCTTACCATTTACATTTTTATTTCTAAGATCTACCAACATTAAGTGGTTGTCTGTTCCACCGCTTACAATATCAAATCCTCTGTCGATCATTGCTTTTGCCAAAGCCTGTGCATTAGCCTGAACCTGCTTTGCGTATGTTAAGAACTGATCGTCCAAAGCTTCTCCGAAAGCAACTGCTTTACCCGCAATAACGTGTTCCAGCGGACCTCCCTGAATTCCCGGGAAAACAGCTCCGTCCAGAACCTGACTCATCATCTTAGTTTCTCCTTTTGGCGTTTTATGACCATACGTATTTTCAAAATCTTTCCCCATCATGATCATTCCTCCTCTTGGTCCTCTCAACGTTTTGTGAGTGGTCGTGGTTACTACATGACAGTGTTCAAAAGGATTATTTAAAAGACCTTTTGCCACTAAACCGGCAGGATGAGCAATATCTGCCCAAAGTGTAGCTCCGATCTCGTCTGCAACTTCTCTGAATTTTGCATAATCCAGATCTCTTGAATATGCAGAGAAACCGGCAATAAGCATTTTAGGTTTTTCTCTTAAAGCCACTTCTCTCATCTGATCGTAATCAATAAGACCAGTTTCTTTCTGAACTCCGTAAGAAACCACATCATACTGAATTCCTGAGAAATTAACCGAAGAACCATGCGTAAGGTGACCTCCCATGGAAAGATCCATCCCCATTATTTTATCTCCGGGTTTTAAAACTGCCAAGTAAACTGCCGCATTCGCCTGAGATCCGGAATGGGGCTGAACATTTGCATACTCTACACCGAAAAGCTCTTTAGCTCTATTGATCGCAAGAGTTTCAACCTCGTCTACGACTTCACAACCTCCGTAATATCTTTTTCCGGGATATCCTTCAGCATATTTATTAGTCAATACGCTCCCCATAGCTTTCATTACATTATCAGAAACAAAGTTTTCCGATGCAATCATCTCAATGCCATGAGTTTGTCTTTGTCTTTCTTTTTCAATCAGGTCGAAAATAATGTCCATTTTACTTTTAGTTTTAGAAATTTTTCATGCCAAAAGTACGAAATTTTCACCGAGATTTCAGCATCCGGAATAATGATTTTAAAACTGATTTTCAACTACAGATTACTCTATTTTTGTTTTAAATATAAACTTGCCTTCACCAGAAGAATAAGAACCGGAACTTCTACCAAAGGACCGATAACTCCTACAAAAGCCTGTGCAGAATGAATTCCGAAAACAGCAATACTTACTGCGATAGCCAGTTCGAAATTATTTCCAGTAGCTGTAAAAGCAATTGCAACATTCTTATCATAAGGAACTTTCATCATTTTATTCATCAGAAAACTGATAAAAAACATAATAATAAAGTAAAAAATCAGCGGAACCGCCACTTTCACCACATCCATCGGAAGCTCCAGAATCTGATCCCCTTTAAGACTGAACATCAGCACAATCGTAAATAATAAAGCATACAAAGTAATCGGAGAAATTGCTGGAATAAATTTCCTGTTGTACCAGTCTTTTCCTTTAAATGTTATAAGAAGATAGCGAGATAAAAATCCGGCCAGAAACGGAATTCCAAGATAGATCAGTACACTTTCCGTGACCTCTCGCATCGGCACGGAAATACTGAAATTTCCAAGACCTAATCTCTGAGGAAGCACATTAATGAAAAGCCATGCAAAAAAACTGTAGGAAAAAATCTGAAAAACACTGTTCAATGCTACCAAAAGAGCAGCATATTCGCGATTTCCTCTTGCGAGATCGTTCCAGACAATTACCATGGCGATGCATCTTGCCAAACCAATCAGGATAAGACCGATCATGTAATCCGGTTCATTTTTAAGAAAAATTACTGCCAGAACAAACATTAAAACAGGTCCCACAATCCAGTTTAAAAACAGAGAAACTGAGATTACTTTTTTATCTTTAAAAGCCTGTGGAAGGAGACTGTAATCTACTTTTGCCAAAGGAGGATACATCATGAGAATTAATCCGACAGCCAAAGGAATATTTGTGGTTCCCGAAGAAACAGATTGCGTAACCCGGGAAATTTCAGGAAAAAAGTAACCCAAAGAAACGCCGACAATCATTGCCAGAAAGATCCAGAGCGTTAAATATCTGTCTAAAAACTTTAATTTAGGATTCATCTACAACCTATTTGAGAAAATACATAAAACATTTCTGAAGCAATCTCCAGACTTCTTTTTTCATAAACCTCAGTTTGTTGGGGAGTGTTATCCGAAACTTTAGGATCTTCGAAAGTAAGCGGAACTCTTTTTTCGGCTCCGGGAATAAACGGGCAGCCTTCATCGGCAGAAGAACAAGTCATAACAGCGGCAAAACTACGTTCAGGATTAAACGGATCATCATATTTTTTGGAAAAACCAATCAAAGGCAATGTATTTTCATCAAATTTTATGGCATATACAGGATTTTTAGTTTCACTTAATTTCCAGACCTCAAAACCTGCATCAGATAAAGTTTCCGCAATTTTCGGAAACAGTTCGGTAGCTTCCGTTCCTCCCGAATAACATTGTACATTCGGGATTTCATAATAATGTGCTGCAACCTGTGCCCAAATCTGTGACAAATGGCTTCTGCGCGAATTGTGTGTACAGATAAAATTGAGGCGCACCTCTTTATTCTCTCCCGTTTTTTGCTGAATATAGTCAGTGAGACTTTTTAAAACCACTTTTCGCTCTTCGCTGATTTTTTGCTGAAGAACTTTTTCTAGGTAAACAGATAATTTCGGATTCATACAGTTACTTTAAATTAACAGCATCCCGAGTTCGGAGCGCATTGAGATGTTTTATGACCAAGCTCTTTCAGACTTAATTTTTCCTTTTCCTGCGGAATTCCACATGAATCCTGCGCAAGACAGGCAGTCTTTTTATTTTTAAGGATAAAATGTTTACCATTAAATTCAAGGTCATACTTACCAATCGTTGTATCCTGATATTCCACTTCAATCTCTGAATTTCTAATTCCCAGTTTCTCTTCCGAAAGCTGAATAATATGAAGAAGTTTCCCCGGCTTCAGACGATGCTCATCATCTTCTGCATTCCAAAGCTGAAAATTAACTTTTTCTTCTTTTCTGATGGTTCCACCACAATCGATAAAACTTTTGCTTACCATCCCTATTTCTGTTACATGAAAATGTTCCGGTACAAAAGTTCCGTTTTCCAACTGAAATTCAACATTATCCAACGTTGGAAGGATATTTTTGATCTGTTCAAGCGTCATATTTTTTATTTTTAATTGTTAAAAAAATTATAATTAATCACATATTATAATATCGCAATATTACGA
>NZ_QEHP01000033.1:0-41148 GCF_003094695.1 Chryseobacterium sp. HMWF035
ATTAATCATTTTTGCAGGAGGAAATCCAGACAAAGTTTTCAAAACATAAAAGAGGTCGGATTTCTTCCGACCATGACTAGGCAAAGCCCGCCGAAACCTCAAAAAAGCGAGTAGCGAAAGCACGAAACAGCTCCTGATTACAGTACAAAATAAAAAAGCCCCAAACTTATGTTCAGGGCGGTATATTTTAGAATTTCCTTCGGATTATCTTTCATCATCGTTGTCGTCTTCATCATCGAAAGCATCGTCGTTGTAGTCTTCTTCTTCCTCATCATCAAAAGCATCATCATCTTCGTCTGCAAAGTTTCCGGTAGCTCCGAAGTCATCGAACCCGAAATCATCATCCATTAATGGCATTGCCGATTTCTTTTTGGATCCTCCACTTCCGTTTTTGCTAGGCGCTTTCAAAGGAACATTTCCAAATCTGTAGACCGTGATCGGGTAATTAACGCCTTTTGTTTCGTCGATAACTTCAACCAATTCACAGAAAAATTCCCAAAGGTCAAGAAGTCCGTACTGGAACTGAGCTTTATCTCCTGCATTTTCGAATGCCTCATCGATGTACACATCCGACATAATTTCTCCGTCGCCATCGTCACTCATATCTTCTAGCGGAACACTTTTTACTACCGTTCCGTCTTCTTCAAGCAGATTAAAAGTGGAAAGCTCATCTCCCTGCAAGCTGAATGCACTCTTAATGCCTAAATGTAAGTTCCAAAGCGTCTGTTTCCCTTTTACTTCGATATCCCGGAAAATATCTTCTTTTGCATCTAATATTACGCGGATTTTATAAACCATCAGTTTTTAAATTACTTTTTTGCCGTTGTTATTATGATAAATCTCTGTTGCAAATATAAAATAAATGAGATGTGACAAAAAAATATTTCATTATTTTTTAAAATATTTTTTTTTCATACATTTTGCAAAAATTATTTGCTTTTTTCCAGCATGAAACTGAATTTTGTTCCTTCCAGATAAACGCTTTCCACGGTGATGTTTTCATTATGCGCTTCGAGGATATGTTTTACGATGGCAAGACCAAGTCCGGAACCTCCTTCTCTTCTGCTTCTGCTGGTTTCCACGCGGTAAAATCTTTCGAAAATTCTTGGTAAACTTTCGGATTTAATGCCCATCCCGTTGTCTATGACCTCAATTAAGACTTTATTTTTAAGAACGCTGGTTTTTACGACAACTTTTGCTTCCTGTCTGTTGGCATAATGAATCGCGTTTGAAATTAAATTAATAAAGACCTGTGAAATCTTCTGCTTGTCTGCCTCCACAAAAATCTGTGGCTGCAAAGTCTGGATCTGCAGACTTGCATTATGCTTTTCTGCTTCGAGGTCGAGAAGATCAAAAATTTCTTTAATTAATAAATTGACATCAAATTTGGAAACGGTAAGGTTAATTTCGCCGGCTTCAAGCCTGTTGATCATATCGAGATCCGTTACAATGGCAATTAAACGCTCTACGGATTTATCAATTCTTTCCAGATATTTATCCCGGATGGTAAGATTATCCACTCCGCCGTCGCGCAAAGTTTCCACGTATCCCTGAATGGAAAAAAGAGGTGTTTTCAGTTCGTGGGAAACGTTTCCGATGTATTCTTTACGGTAACTTTCCATTTCTTTCATCATATCAAGTTCGGTAACTTTTCTCTGATTGAGATCTGAGAATCTTTCTCCGAGTTCTTTAATGGTGATATTTTCATCATCATCATGAACAATTTCCTGCGGCAAGAGCTGTGAAAGACCACGAACCTGCTTTTTACCATAATAATTGAACAAAAGTTCCAATACGATATAATTGATGATAAAAATCAGGACAAGACAAATAATCAGTCCGATTTTAAAAAATGGTGTACTGTAATAGATATCCTTTAGTGAATCGAAAATGATTACTAAAAGAAACATCACCAATGTCAGAAGACAAGAGGCGACGAGGGTAAGTCTGTAAAATTTCAATTTTACAAAATTTTAATGGTTGATGTAAAGGTAAGAAATTGAAATTGAGTATTAAACAATAAGTTTATACCCAATTCCTTTTAATGTCTGAATCGTGTTGATTCCCAGTTTTTCTCTCAGTCTTCTGATGTGAACGTCGATGGTTCTTTCTCCCACGATAACGTCATTTCCCCAGACTTTTTCCAGAATTTCTTCTCTTTTGAAAACTTTTTCCGTATTGGAAGCCAATAAATACAAAAGATCGAATTCTTTTTTAGGAAGCAGAAACTGCTGTCCGTTTTTAGAAACCCTGAAGTTGTCTTTATCAATAATTAAATCTCCGATTTCGATTAATTTAGAATTATCAGATACCTGAGAAGTTAACTGCAATAAAGCGTTTACTTTAGAGATCAGAATTTTCGGTTTGATTAATTTAACAATATAGTCGTTTGCACCTGCCTGAAAACCGGCCAATTGTGAAAACTCTTCGCTTCTTGCGGAAAGAAAAACAATTAATGTTTTTTGCAGTTCTTTAATTTTTCTAAGTTCCTGGCAAGTTTCGATACCGTCTTTTTCGGGCATCATGACATCCAATAAAATCAGATCCGGAACAATTTCCTTTGCTTTGTCGATACCTTCATTTCCATTAGTGGCTGTATAAATGTCGTAGCCTTCCTTTTCCAAGTTGTAAGACAGAATCTCTAAAATATCCAGTTCGTCGTCGATTAAGAGGATTTTCTTTTGGTTCATTTTTAATTTTTACGAGTCAAAGTTAATAATATTTTAATCACTGTTTAACAAAACGGATATCGTTCACATAAAGTTAACAATTATATTCTTTTCTTAATGTTTAGTTAAGAAAAAATTAAATTTCCCTAAACCATTTCCCTCGTTAATTCTTTATTCCTTTGCACCGAAAGAATATAGTAAAAAAGAAATGAATTTTAGAAAACTGAGTATCGCAGTTTTGTTTTTAACAACATCGGGAACTGTACTTTACGCTCAAGAGACCAAAAACGACACCGTAAAGAAAGAAAAGAAAATCGAAGGTGTAGTTATTCAAGGAAGCAGCAGTAAGAAAACTGAAACCGCGGTGATGATTGAGCAAAAAAAAGCGATTGTTCAAAAACAAGCAGTAAGTGCCGAAGAAATCTCCAGAAAAGGAATTTCCAACGTAGAGCAAGGTCTTACCAAAGTTACAGGGATTACAACTGTAGAGGGGCGTGGTCTTTTTGTACGAGGTCTTGAAGAGAGATACAACTATCTATTGATAAACGGACTTGGATCTCCCTCTAACAATCCTTTCCAAAAAATTATTGCCTTGAAACAATTCCCAACGGATGTTGTGGGCAAACTGAACATCTATAAGACTTTCAACTCGAATCTTTACGGAGATTTTGCGGGAGCCACTTTCGATATTGAAACACTAACGATTGACAAGGCTTTTTCTAAAATAGAATTTAGTGTTGGAGTAAATACGCTAAGTACTTTCAGAGATAACTTTAAAGTAGCTGAAGGAGCTAAAGGAATTGAGGCTTATCTTGGACTTAATTCTAGAGACAGAAGGCTTCCTAGCGAAATAAGAGACTACAGACCAAATACTTATAATTTTTCCAAAGAGCAATCTCAGAATTCTTTTAAGGATTCATGGAATGTGGATAATATCAAAACTTTACCTAATACAAACATCAGTTTTACGACGGTTCAAAAAATGAAGGTCGGAGAAACAGGAAATATAGGAGTTTTATTATCTCTGAATCAGGGATCAAAATATACGTACAGAGAAGGTGACAATAATCAGTTCAGAGATAACGGACAGGTTGTGGAACTTAGCAATCTTTTAAGAAAAAAGAGCTATGTATATGAGCTTGAGTCTTCTGCATTGTTTGGAGTAGGATATAAAAATAAAGGAACAAATGTTAATTTAAATGCTATTTATCTTCAGAATTCCTCGAACATTATTGAAGATTTCACTGGATATAAAAACTTCAGTGTTGAAGACAACCGTTTCTTCAGAACCAATCAGCAGGATATTTCAAAATTCTTAGATTTGCAGCTTACGGCATCACAGAAGCTTGGAGAACGCCATTTATTCAAAGCCGGAGGTAGCTATGTAATGAACAACTACAGCCAGCCGGACAGAAAAATCTTTGAACTTACTTTACCTAATGATTACAGCAATGCTGTATTTTCCTATGGAGGAAACAATCTCATCAGACAGTATCTTGATGTAAATGGAAAATTTTATGCTTCAGGTTTTGGAGAATATTCTGTATTTCTTGGACAGAAGGGAGATCGTAAGGACTATCCGCTTCAGCTTACAGTAGGATACAACGGGTTTTCTGATATCAGAAAAAATTCTTACCGTTTTATCTTCGGAACTCCGAAAGGGGTGAACACTCCTGTTTATATTGATGTGGATAATATTCAGTCTACATTGAATAACTCCATCATCAACGACAAGCTCTTTTACAAGGAAGATACCGATGCATATTCTTATCTTTCTAACATTTACCAGTTTGTAAATGCGGGTTATCTTAATTTCGATTACAAACCGAGCGATAGTTGGGATATCTTAGTAGGCGGTAGAGTGGAAAATGACATGAGAATCATTCGTTACAGCAAACCAGGAAATTCTACCAGATTAAATCTTACTACAAACAAAAATTATATTCTCCCGTCTCTTTCCATTAAAAAGGCAATTGATAATAAAAATAACATCAGATTATCAGTAAGCAAAACAATTACAAGACCTATACTTATTGAGACAATGCCTATTGAATACATCAATCCGGATAATACCACTGTAAGAGGTAACGAGAATATTGTAAACAGCGAAAACTACAATATCGACCTGAAATGGGAATACTATCCTACCAACAAGGAAATGTTTGCGATCAATGCTTTTGCCAAAAGAATTGATAATGCTATTGAAAAATCCATTGCTCCCTCAGGAAATGCAAGTGGTGTTGTTATCACATTCTACAATGCACAAAAAGCTACAATAGCAGGAGTTGAACTGGAAGGTATTATCAGCTTGGGAAGAATCTCAGATGCTTTGGAAAAATTTACATTAGGAACCAACGCTACTTTTATGTACTCTGATGTAAAGAGAAGTGAAGACCAGCTAAAAACAGAAAGACCTAATATACCGGGATTTACAGACGATCAGCTTCACAAAAGAGGATTGCAAGGTGCGGCTCCGTACACCATCAATGCAGACTTGAAGTATGAGTACAAAAACTCCAAAAATCTCAGCAGCACATTGTCTTTAGTATATAACGTTTCCGGATCAAAAATATATGCTGTCGGAGGTTCCGGTACAGACAATTACTATGAAAAACCATTTAATCAGTTAGATTTTGTTTATCAGAACCAGATCGACAAAAACTGGAACATCAAATTCAGAGTACAAAATATTCTGAACAGCAAATATAGAGTAGAACTTGGAGACAACAGCTACTACCCTGTCAATACAAAAGACAACTACACACTTAACAATTATTTCAACGGAACCAACTTCAATTTTACCGTTGGCTACACATTCTAAAAAATTATTAAAAATTAAATCTTAGTATAAAATGAAAAAGAATCTTTTAACTTTACTTTCTTTAACTCTTGCATTGAGTTTCTCGGTATCTTCTTGTACCATTGATATTAATGATGGAGATAATGGCAGCACAACAGTAACTCCGGGCACAACAGAGAGTGTACTGAGCGGCAGCGGAACGCTTTCCGGAACAATTACTAAAGATATTCTTATTAAAAAAGGCACATATATTCTAGACGGAATCGTAAAGGTGACCAACGGAGCTACTATCACTATTGAAGCAGGTGCCATTTTCAACGCAGTAACTACAAAATCAAGCAGCTTGGTTATCTTACAAGATGGAAAAATAAATGCTGTAGGAACGGCTTCAGAACCTATTGTATTTACTACCACAAACAAACAGCCGGGAGACTGGGGCGGAATTACCATTTACGGAAACGCTCCTATAAAAGCTGTAAACGGTCTTTCACAAGCTCTTTCTGAAGATGGAAACAGTGTTTATTACGGTGGTAATGATGCTAATTCCAACTCAGGAACAATGAAGTTTGTTCGTGTAGAATATGGAGGAAAGAAAATAAATGACGGCACTTCCGAAACCAATTCTATGACGTTCTATGCAGTAGGAGCAGGAACAACTCTTGAAAACCTTGTTTCTTATAAAGGAACAGACGACGGATATGAATTCTTTGGAGGAACTGTAAGTGCTAAAAATCTTGTTTCTTACGGAAATTATGATGACTCTTTCGACTGGCAGGATGCGTGGAGCGGACAAAACAATACCAACTGGTATGCTTTCCAGACAGGAACAGGAAACTTCGGAATGGAAGTGGAAGCCTCTGCAAACGTAGACAATACAGCACCGAAAATATCTAACATTACATTAATAAGAGACAATAATACCAACCCTGAAGTAGCAGGTTCTGTGGAAATTTCAGCAATTCAGTTCAAGAGACAAGGAACAGGAATTTTTTCGAACGTTTACATCAGCGGATACAAAAATACAGGTGGAAAAAATGCTTATGCAGTTCTTATTCAGGATGATGCTACAAATACCAATCAGGTAAATGCAAACCCTAGTAAGGTTACCGTATCTCCAATTAATTATTTAAATTCTGATAACGCAGGTGTTTGGGGATATGCACAGACAAACGGCGGAAAAACTTTCACTAACTCAACTGCGGTTACGAAGGTTTCTTTAACTCCGGGAGCTTGGGCTATGGTAGATGGAGTTAACCTTTTGGCTGCATTACAATAAAAAAGTATTTTTCTTCATATTAAATTCAAAAAACGGCATCGGAAAGATTTTTCCGATGCCGTTTTCATGAATAGATACAATTTTATATTCATTAAAATACAATTGGGAAAATAAGAAGAAAAATGGTAATTTGGTCTTTTCAAATAAACAGATCTTTAACAGTCTGTTTAAAGAAGTAAAATCTAAAAACATTATGAAAAACCGCTTTCAGCATATTTTAGCAGCTTTTATTATCAGTACATCGCTTGTTGTTCATTCTTGTAATAAAGAAGATGAGGACGTTGCGACTATTCCGGTTGTAGGAATTGCAAAAGATCCAAGTAATTTCAAAGGGGAAGTTACCAATGGACAGGTTGTAACTCTGGATGCCACAAAAGTATATGTCCTTAATGGTGCTGTTACTGTAAAAAACGGAGGAAAACTTGTTATTCCGGCAGGAACGAGAATTGTTGCCACAGCAGGAGCATCTTCTTACCTTTTAGTGGAACAAGGCGGACAGTTGTACGCGAACGGAACCTTTAATTCGCCGGTTTCCTTCAGATCTTCCACAGAAGCTTCGGGAAGTTGGGGCGGTGTCGTTATCTGCGGAAAAGCTCCTGTAAATACCGGTACAACCAACGCTTCGGAAATTTTAAATTCCGCTTACGGGGGAACTTCAGCAACAGATAATTCCGGTTCTCTGACGTATGTAAAAATTGAAAACGCGGGAGTGAGTTTTTCAACCAATGTAAAATTCAACGGACTTTCTCTTTTTGGGGTAGGAAGTGATACGAAAGTAGAAAATATTGCTCTAATTAATAGCGCAGAAGACGGAATCCAGATGTATGGAGGAACGGTAAATCTTTCCAACATCGTCTCCATTGGAAACGAAGATGATGCTTTTGTATGGACAGACGGATGGATCGGAACCGCTACCAATATTTTCACTAAAAGAAAAACAAACGGTTCTGGAAATGCCGCAATAAAAGGACTTAACAATGCTTCGAATCCTGCTGCAACTCCAGTTTCCAGCCCTACTGTTAAAAATGTGACGCTTTTGGGTGGAACTTCGGGAGAATCCAAAGCCATCAGATTGTATTCCGGAACGTATGCGAGTTTTGAAAGTGTAGTGGTTTCTAACTGGACCAACGGATTTTCTATTGAAAGTGATCCGACTGTGACCTATATTAACGGACAAAGTAAAATTAAAGATGCTTTTTTCGATACAAATGTTACGAATAAAGTAACTGCTACCTCAACTTCAGGTTCCAGTGTAACACTCTTAAGCAATACCTACAACGAAAAAACAGATGCAATTGGGGCAGGAAATAAGCTTGGAAGTCCGGCTTGGGCAATCGGTTGGTCTTCTTTACAGTAAAATTAATTGTATGCATAAAACAATCGGCTTCAGATAAATCTGAAGCCGATTCTGTTTGAACAAAGGATTGAAAATCATCTATCCTTTAATATTTTTTCAACTAAGAATATTCGAATTTTCTTACTGCTTCCAGCGTCATATCAATTTCTTTATCTTTAATCGCATCACTGATGAAATACGTTTCATAACCACTTGGAGGAAGATAAACTCCGTTTTGCAGCATCTGATGGAAGAAATTATTGAACAATGCATGATTGGCTTCCTGAGCTTCATCAAAATTAGAAACTCTGTTAATATGGAAGAATACCGACATCATAGATCCTTTTCTGTTGATTTTGTGGGCAATTCCTTTTTCGTTTAAAATTTTGCCGATTTCAAAATCCAAAGTTTCCGTAGTTTTTGCCAGTCTGTTGAAGAATTCCGGATCATTTTTTATCAGCTGTAAAGTTTTCAGTCCGGCTCTCATGGCTAAAGGATTTCCGCTTAATGTTCCTGCCTGATAAACGCCTCCTTTTGGAGCCAGATGATCCATAATTTCGTTGCTTCCTGCAAAAGCACCTACCGGAAGTCCGCCTCCGATCACTTTTCCGTATGTTACCAAATCTGCTTTTACATTGTAAAGTTCCTGAGCTCCTCCAAAAGCTAATCTGAAACCTGTCATCACCTCATCAAAAATTAATAAAGCTCCGTTTTCGTCGCAGATTGTTCTTAATTTCTGAAGGAATTCATTTTCCGGCAGAACACAACCCATATTTCCGGCAACCGGCTCAATAATGACCGCTGCAATTTCGCCTTGATTATGTCTGAAAAGATCTTCAACCTGTTCAAAATCATTATATCTTGCCAGTAAAGTATCTTTTGCTGTTCCAGCCGTTACGCCCGGAGAATTCGGATTTCCGAAAGTAGCTGCACCACTACCCGCTTTTATCAGAAATGAATCTGAATGACCGTGATAGCAGCCTTCAAATTTTATAAACTTATCTCTTCCTGTAAAGCCTCTCGCCAATCTGATCGCGCTCATACAGGCTTCCGTACCCGAAGAAACCATTCTGATCTGATCTACATTCGGAACGTTTTCTGTAATGAATTTTGCGATTTCCGTTTCCAGTTCTGTGGGTGCTCCGAAAGAGAATCCTTTTTCAGCCTGAATTTTCAGTTCTTCCAAAACTTCAGGATGTATATGTCCTAAAATGGCAGGTCCCCAAGAATTGATGTAATCGATGTACGTATTGTCATCCGCATCCGTAAGATAGGCTCCTTTTGCAGATTTCATAAAAACAGGCACTCCTCCTACAGATTTGAATGCTCTTACCGGAGAATTTACACCTCCCGGAATGTATTTGTAAGCTTCTTCGAATAAAGCTGAACTTCTTTGGTATTTCATATGTAGTTGTTGGCTGACAGTTGATAGCTGTCGGTTTAACAATCAACCAACAACAATCAACCATCAACAAATTTTAGTTTCTGGGTTTTTTATCAATCAAATAAATTACTTGTCCGGCAGAAGGTTTCTGCCCTTCATCCATTCTGTTTTTGGCGTATAATTTATTTAATTTAATTCCGAATTTCTGGGCGATATCATGCATATCTTCGCCTGCTTCGGCTTTGTAGGTTGCAGTAACTCCGTCAGAATTTTTAGATTCGAGGAAAACAATTTCATTTTTCTTCAGAATATCACTTTCGAGTTCATTCCATTTCATGAGTTTGCTTTCACTGATCTTGAATTTTTTGGCAATGAATTCCACGTTGGTATCTTCAGGAATGATGATGTATTTTAATCCGTCATTCGGATGACTTTTTATTAGAATGGTATTGAGAATTTCCGCTTTTGTTTTAATTCTTTCCACTCTTTTCTGTTGCTGAGCGTAAGAAGTCTGTTTGTAAGGAACCTCAACGGTTACAGGTTCTTTTACTTTTCTGGTATATTTTTCCGGTTCCAGCTGAGCCATGAAAGTTCTGTCGTCTTTCAGATCCGGATACAGTTTCAGAACGGCGTATAAAGCTTCTTTTGAGTTGGTATTGTCGAATTCGTACAATTTATACCTTTCAATTTTTCCGATTAATATGGAAGCGTATCGGGGATTTGTTGCATAACCTGCTTTTTTAAGACCTGTTGCCCACGCTTTATAATCTTTCATGTCTAAATTGAAAAGATTGGCGTAATATTTTCTTGTGGATAAAAAGATGGAATGATCTTCATACGACTGTCTCGGATCGTCGTAAACCCGGAAGCATTCATTCGGAGCATCATCGGTATGCTTCATTGTTTTTCCGGTCCAGTCTTCCTTACATTTAATCCCGAAATGGTTTTTCCCTTCCAGAGCCAATCGGCTTTGTCCGCCTCCTGTTTCCAAAAGTCCCTGTGCAAGCGTGATAGAAGCGGGAATTTTATATTTTTCCATTTCTTCCACTGCATATTTTGCAAATTTCTGGATGTACTGATCTTCGGTTGCCCAGGTCTGGGCTGAGAATTTTGATAAAACTAAAAGGCTTACGATGGTGAAAAGTCTTTTCATGTTTTTCAATTTAAATTATATAATTAAATTTCTGTTCTGTTTTTCTAAAAGCAAATTGGCTCCTTCAATCCCCTGCAAACCGCCGGTGTGGAAGCACAAAATTTTGCTGTTCTCAGGAAAATAATCTTCATCTATCAATTCGAAAATTTTCTGCATCATTTTTCCTGTATAGACCGGCTCCAGCGGAATTCCGTATTTCTCTTTAAAATCATTAATAAAACGGACATTTTCGTCCTTTATTTTGCCATAACCTCCAAAACCTGAATCTATTAGATCAAAATTTTTCTTAGAAGTTAGTTCAGCGATTTTATTTTCCAGTGAATCATCGTCAACCGCTTTAAAACCTATAACTTTCTGATTTTCTTCACTGAATTTTAAAATTCCGGCAACCGTTCCTCCTGTTCCGACTGCGGTGCAAAGATAATCAAAATCTTTTGTATCGTCATTCAGCATCATTTTTACGCCTTCTACAGCGGCTTCATTGGTTCCTCCTTCCGGTACGATGAGCGCTTCCGGGAATTCTTTTTGTAAAAATTCAGTCAGTTTTTCTTTGTGACGATATTCTTCCCTCGTTACAAACTTCAGATTCATTCCGTTTCTTCTGGCAAAAAGTAAAGTCGGATTGTCGCGCCATTTGTCTTTCAGCTCCTCTCCTCTTATAATCCCTAAAGTCGGAATATCTGCTAAATTTCCAACCGCTGAAACGGCAGAAATATGGTTTGAAAATGCACCTCCAAAAGTAATGATGTAGGGTTTTTCCGGATTTCCGGACAGATAATTATTAATATTGAAAAAAAGCTTCCAGTATTTATTTCCTGAAATCTGAGGATGAATCTGGTCTTCTCTTTTCATAAAAAGTTTTACCTTTTTATCAATGGGAATTTCCTGAATCGGGATTTTTTCGGATGGAATATTTAATACCATTTAGGCTGAATCTTTTTTACAAAAATAGTGTTTTTTGGGTGTTAAGTTTTGCTTTGTACAGGTGAGGTTTATCATTGAAGGTAAGGATGGGCAATTTTATTTTTACATATTTGACCACCCCGTCAAAAATTCTTTCGAATTTTCGCCACCCCTCCAGAGGAGGGGAATTTTGTGACATGTTATTGAAAATCTAATCTCTGATAACCATTATCGACTAACTATTTTCTAATTTTAAAGGTATTTTCTGAAACTCCAGAATTTTCTTTTCCTTAGATAATTTAAATTATGTTCGTTGGAATAAGCTTCTCTTTCAAACGAAATTCTTTTGTACGCCTGATAACTGTTATTCAGTTTAAAAAACCAGTAATAATATTCGATTACATAAAAAATGTAGAAGAAAATGATGAGCATTTCCAACTGTTGTCTTAAATGTATTTTTTCATGATTAATCAATATTTTATTTTTCTTATCTTCGGGATTCCTAATGAAGATAAAAGGGAACAGAGCGATGCCGTTGATTTTTAATTTTTTTAAAGGCTTTTGGCATATAATTATCATACTAACAAATATAAAGTTTTTTGACTTAGAGATTTAACCTATGGCACTTTTTGACATCAAAGAAGGTGAAGACTTTTACTACAACGAGCAGGGGTATAAAGTTTTTACGGAAAAGTTTCATCTGAAGAGAGGACATTGCTGTAAAAGTGGCTGTAGACATTGTCCTTACGGATACGATAAAAAGACCGATACATTTATTAAAAACGATAAAAAAAATAAATAAAATGAAGCGATATATCTTCTTACTGTTGGCTTCGGCTACTTTGGGTTTAACGTCATGCAGTCCTTTCAACGTACGTTCTGACTATGCGGACACGGCAAATTTTAATTCATACAAAACTTATAAATTAAGAATTGATGATTTAAAACTGAATGATATTGATAAAGACAGAGTTTTGAATGAACTGTCGAGACAGCTTCAAAGCAAAGGTCTTCAATCCGGAGAAAATCCTGATCTGATTGTAAATGTAAAAGCCAACCATAAAAAAGTAACGGACGTAACCACCACTTCACCTTACGGAGCATGGGGTTGGGGCGGACCTTTCGGATGGGGAATCGGCATGAACAGAACATGGACGAGCAATTATAATGAAGGAGCAATTATTGTGGATCTGGTAGATGCTAAAACTAATAAACTGGTTTGGCAGGGAATCGGAAGCGGAATTTCTGTTGACAGACCTAAAGCGAAACAAAAGCAAATTCCTGAAATTATGGCGGAAATAATGAAGAATTATCCTCCGATGAAATAAGATATAAATCAATCAAATATATAAGAAAGTCAATGCAGTAATTGCATTGACTTTTTTATTGAATTAATGATGTCTCGTTCCTTTATGATGATAGCCGACATTTTGGGGATGAGCTTCATAATTTTTCTGAATTCTATCATTCTGGAAATTTCGGTTTACAGATTTTTCTGAAATTTCGGGTATTTTAAAATGAACTTCTTTTCCGTTTTTGTACATTTTGCCGTCTGCTGTAAAATAAGTTTCATCTTTCTGATAGGTGTTATCGTCTTCTCCTAAAAATGTTTTGGATTCATTTTTTGCACTTTTCATTTTTCGGCTCAGATATACCAGCGTTCCTCCTGTTATTAATGCCAGTGCGATTTTTATTTTGTGATTCATAATGGTGATTTTCCAGAATAAGACAAAATATCTGCCAAATGTAATTTTAATACATTCTAAATTTTTATTTTCAATATTACTTAAAACCATTCAAAATCATCTCATTTTCAATAAAAAACAAAATTTCACCTTGCATACCATTCTACGCATAATTAAATTTAACAATTCCGTAATTTTTTATTGATAAATTTATAGTAATCTTAAAGTCTAAAATCTTGACATGAAAAAACATTTACTAATGGTTGTATTTGCTTCTGTTTTAGCAAATGCTCAGGCTCCTTCGGGATACTACAACTCTGCTAACGGACTTTCCGGAGCTTCATTAAAAACGGCATTAAGCGCTATTATCACGAATGGACATCTTGACAAAGGCTACAACGGACTTTGGACGGCGTACAAAACAACTGACATCGACAAGAATTATGAGAATGACGGTTCTATTCTGGACATTTACTCAGAAAAACCTGTAGGTACAGATCCTTACAAATTTACTCCGGTTACAAACCAATGCGGAACGTATTCGGTGGAAGGAAACTGCTATAACCGTGAACATATTATTCCTCAGAGCTTTTTTAATGAAGCCTCTCCTATGGTTTCAGATATCCATTTTATCAGAGCTACGGACGGAAAAGTAAACGGAATGCGCTCTAATTATCCTTTCGGAAAGGTGGGAACTGCAACGTTTACTTCAAAAAACGGTTCTAAGCTTGGAAATTCTGTTTCTTCAGGTTTTTCGGGAACAGTGTTCGAGCCTATTGATGAATTTAAAGGCGATGTAGCAAGAATGGTATTTTATTTTGTTACGAGATACCAAAGCAAACTCTCCACGTTTACATCCGGAAATATGTTGGGCAGTTCTGCTTTTCCGGGTTTGCAGACTTGGGAACTGAATGTTTTATTGGCATGGCATAATCAGGATCCTGTTTCTCAGGCGGAAATTAACAGAAACAATGCTTCTTATACTTATCAGGGAAACAGAAATCCTTTTATCGATAATCCTAACTACGTGACCCAAATCTGGGGCTCCGCTTCTGGTTCCGGAGGTACATCTATTCCACCAAGCTCCTCAAGCTGCGGCAACGAAACATTTGAGACAATTCCTTCTGAAAGTTCGGCTTCTTATTTAACAAGAACATGGACAAATAATGGTATTACATGGATAGCAACAGATGCAAGAACAGATCAGACGATTTCCACCAAAGCAATCACGATTAGAGACGGCGCATTAACATCAAGCAGTTCAGCCAACGGAATTGGCTCATTAACGGTAACTACCCAACTGAAATTTACAGGTTCCAATGACACCTTCACCGTTAAAGTAAACGGAACAGCGGTAGGAACCGTACCTTACAATACCTCTGCAACAAATACTACTATCAGCAATATTAATATTTCGGGGAACGTCGTTATAACTTTAGAAAACAATTCTACCACCAACAGAGTTGCTATTGATAATCTGAGCTGGACCTGTTATTCTGGAACGGCAAGACAGGTTCAAAGTATTTCTTCCGAATTAATTTCAGATCAGAATACGTTACAGATTTCGCCTAATCCTGTTTCCAACAATGAAATTTTTGTAAAAGGGGAAACGCAGAATATTAAGAAAGCGGAGATCTATAATCTTCACGGAAAAGTAATGCAGACAATCGATCAGCCTTTTAAAAACAGTAAAAATTCTATTAAAATTAAAAATCTGGAGCAGGGAATTTATATTTTAAAGTTAGATGCTTCTTCATTGAAGTTTATTGTGAAATAAATTTTCCTTTAAGAAATAATAAAGCCTTCTCTCAATTGAAAGAAGGCTTTTATTTTTATTAGAAAATATTAATAATAGTTACAAACAGAATTTCTCCCATCCATAAATCCTGTAAATATAATATCCTAATTTATTGCTTAATCTTAAATTATTTTCTTCCCATTTTAGAAATTTCCTGCATTTGTTCCATGTAACCATCCCATCCCACAGTAGCAAGGATATAAACCATATAAAGAACCTGAAGACTTCCTAAAGCAAGTCCAATAATACATAAAATACGTCCTGTATTCAAATTGTTAAAATCAGTATATGCTTGAGGGGCTGCATCATAAAGTAATTTATCTTTATTATACTTGCTTAGACCAATTAATCCACAAATAATTCCGATTAAACCTGTGCAGCAGCAAGTTCCTACCACTGAAATAATTCCTAAAATAAGCACCGTTTGTGCATTTGGCAATTTTTGTTCCATAGTTTTAATTTTTTATAAATGTTTGTTGTTTTAATGATTCATAAAATAATGTTTGTAAAAGTAAGAAACGACCATAATTACTGCATTTAAACCAGCCAAAAAAACAAGTAAATTTCCGTAATTCCTTTTTCTGTCTACAAAATTGAGGAAAACCGTTCCGAAAAAAAGCAATAAAGTGTAAACTGCAGGAAACATATGAAATGCTTCTCCAAACCTGCCTTCAAAAACCATGACAATAGCTCTCTGCGTTCCACACCCAAAACAGTCGATTCCAAAGAATTTCTTGATGGGACAAGGCAGCATAAAGTCTTCTATTTTCATTATAATACAGGGTTATGATTCTCAAATATATAAAAAAATTATTTAGAAATTTTTGCTCTTAAATACTGATGCGGAAAGAAGCATTCTTCATCCATTTCAAAAGAACCCTGAACGGCGATGTAAGGATTTCTTAAGCTTTCTCTGGCGATGAAAATTAAATCTGCCTCTCCTTTTTGCAGAATTTCCTCCGCCTGATTGACTCTCGTAATTAATCCTACTGCTCCTGTTTTTGTTTCTGCCTCATTTTTCACCTGCGAAGCAAACGGAACCTGATAACCGTCGTGAACCGGAATTTTTACTCCGTGAATATTTCCTCCGCTTGAAACATCTACCAGATCTACCGAATGATTTTTAAGGATTTTAGCAAGCTCAGCACTGTCTTCTATTTCCCAGCCGTTTTCTGCATATTCTGTTCCGGAAATTCTTACAAATAAGGCAACGTTTTCATTTAATTCTTCGTTAACTGCGTTTACGATTTCAACTAAAAACCGTATTCTGTTCTCGAAACTTCCGCCATATTCATCGGTTCTGATGTTGGAAAGCGGTGATAAAAACTGATGGATAAGATAACCGTGTGCAGCATGAATTTCTATGACATCGAAGCCTGCTTTTACCGATCTTCTTGCTGCCTGTCTGAAGTTTTCAACCTGTTCTTTGATTTCCTCGATGGTTAAAACATGTGGAATTCTTTCGGTCGGATGATACGGAATCGGACTTGGTGCGATGGTTTCCCAGCCTTCTTCAATCGGGATCTGTACATTGTTCCATGCAGATCCTTTTCTTCCGGCATGCGCAAGCTGAATGCCTATTTTGGTTTCTGAGTTCCGGTGTACAAATTCTACAATTTTCTTTAGTTTTTCTGCCTGTTCGTCGTTCCAGATTCCCATACAGTGGTTGGTAATTCTTCCGCGGGGTTCTACTCCCGTTGCTTCAAGGATGATTAGTCCGATTCCGCCCTGCGCTCTGCTTCCGTAATGTACAAAATGGAAATCGTTGGCTAATCCGTTTTCGGAAGAATACATACACATTGGAGACATTACCCAACGGTTTTTCAACTCAACATTTCTGAATCTGATTGGAGTGTATAACATTTTTGATCTGATTTTTTGAAATTTTAAAGAATGAGATAATATTGCCCACTTCATGAAAAAGAAGTAAATTTATCCCCCTTTTTTTAACCCACAATATATGAAAAAAGAAACTCATATCAGTTACGAATATTTTAACAATAAAGGCGAACTGAACGATATAGAAAAAAAATTATTTGCAAAAGCGAAAGAAGCGCGCGAGAATGCTTATGCTCCCTATTCTCATTTTCTGGTTGGCTGTTCTGTGCTTCTGGAAAACGGAGAGATCTATACCGGGAACAATCAGGAGAATGCGGCGTATCCTTCGGGACTTTGCGCGGAAAGGACTGCTCTTTTCTGGATCGGGGCAAATTTTCCGTCTGAAAAAATAAAGAAAATCTTTATTGTAGGCGGACCGAAAGAGTTTTCTGAGAAAAACCCGCCGATTCCGCCATGCGGATCGTGCAGACAGAGCATTATAGAATATGAAACGAAGCAGAATGAAAATATTGAGCTTTATTTTTCTAATCTGAATGATGAGGTGGTGAAGGTACATTCTATTAAGGATCTTCTGCCGTTTTATTTTGACGGTACTTTTTTATAGTTAAAACTTGTTTAAACTAATTTCAGAATTAACCGCAAAAGGGACAAAAGATAATGTTAAAGCGAATTTCCAGAATAATCAAAGCGCTCAAAAGAATAAAAATCAAAGATTTTTAAAAACTATTGTTTTCTTTTTCATTTATAATAATCAACTTTAAATAAAAAATTTAGTAGATCTTTTGTGATTTTTGCGGTTAAATAAAGTTTAAACAGACTTTTAAAATGTTTAAATAATAGTAAATAAGAATTCAGGTTGGATTTTCGCAAAGTCACAACGTTGTTTAAGATAGTATGCTTTAAGGCGCAAGGATTTTATATGCGATAAAATTTCATCAGCATTATAAAAGAAAATCTTTAATTTTCTTCTTGCGTCTTAAAAGAATAGAACTTTTATCAAACCTTTCACCTTAGTTTTTTTCAATAAGAATATCTTTATTTTAACAAGTTTAAACAAACTCTTAACTTCTGTTTGGACTTTTATTTAAGGGAAAGTTTTTTAAGAAGGGACTTTCTTTCATCACATAAGATTTTGAATGATGCGTATTTAAAATAGAAGAACACATTAGTCTTTAAAAATCTATGATTTTCTTCTTTAGTGATGTTTATTTTAAAGTAATTAAATAACTTGCTTAAACTTTTACCACAAAAGATGCAAAAGATTTAAACAATTTAGTTTCTTAAGTTTAGTCCTTAAATGGAAAAAAAAGAGCACATAAGTTTAAAAAATCAAAGATTTTTTCTCTTTGCAGACTTTTGAAATACTTTAAATCAATTCAATAAAGTCTTTTGTCTTTTTTGCGGCTAAATTTAAAATGAGTTTAAAGAAACTTAAAGTAAGATTTTAATACATTTTAAATAATTCTTACTGAAAATTATTATTTATTTTTCAATAGAATCTGAGTTTTATAAAACTGTTTATTTTCTGCGGTTTTATTTTCCTAGTCCAGATTGAGCGGCATGTCTGAGCTCTTTTTTGGATTCGGCGGCGGCTTTTGCAGCCGCCGAATCCAAAAAAAGCGAGTAGCGAAAGCTGGAAAAAGCTCCTGATCTTATTTTTTGTCTGCAACACAACAAATCATTGTTTTATTAAAAAGGTACTTAACGGCTATTTTTTTTGTCAATAAATTAAAAAAGTTATCTTTGCAAAAATTTTGGTTTCCATTAATTTGGAATGAAAAGGGAATTGGGCGAAAATCCCAAACTGTCCCCGCAACTGTAAATCGCATACAAGATTTCTACGATAAACCACTGTGAAAACGGGAAGGTGTAGAAAGCGAAAGTCAGGAGACCTGCCAAAATGTAATCTTAAAAACATTGCTTTCGGAGGAAAAGTAAAATAGGAATGGCATTAAAAAGATCTTTAGTACTGCTTTTTGCATCATACGGTTGTTTTCTTTACGCACAGGAGAAAGCTATTGACACCGTTTATGTTTTTGACAATCAGATGAATAAGGTAAAACTTTTTCATCCGGTTACTACAATTACTCCCAAAGATATCGAAAAAAATTCCGCCAATCTTTCTGAGACGCTGCGTTTTCAGTCTCCTGTTTACATTAAGGAAAATGGACGTGGCGCGGTTTCTTCGCCTTCTTTCAGGGGAACAACGGCGCAGCAGACTGCTTTTGTGTGGAATGGAATTAACATCAATTCTGTTCTTTTAGGACAGGGAGATGTTAATAATATCGCGATTTTCGGTTATGATGCGCTTGAAGTGAAAGCTGGCGGCGGAAGTGTGGTTTACGGAAGCGGAGCGATCGGAGGAAGTATTCACCTTAACAATGAACTGAAATTTAATGAGGGTTTTCAAGCAACTTTACATAGTGAAGTGGCTTCTTATGAGACGTTCCAGAATTATTTTAAAACTTCTTTCAGCAATGCGGATTTCAGTTTTAAGGCATCCGGAAATTATTTCATCAGTCAAAATAATTATGAGGTTCCTGAAAAGCAGTATATCAACCGAAACGGTAAATATTTTAACGGTACAGCGAACATTGGCTTCAGTTACAAAATTGCCCGAAATCAGAAAATTTCTTGGCAAAGCCAGTTGTATGATGCGGAACAGAATTATCCTATTTTCACGGAAAACGGCAATCGTACGAAATATGCAGCGCAGACTTTCCGAAGCCTTCTTACCCACGATATTAATTCAAAATCGATTTCAAACAGCCTGAAAGCGGCTTACACGGAAGAAAATTTCCAGTATTTCGGTGTTTTTGAAGCTCCTAAAACCAGTGGCGGAACGGGAAAAATTCTGATTTTTAAAGATGACTTCAATTATTTCATCACGCCTAAACTGAATGTTAATGTTATTGGAGAATTTCAGATCAATAAAGGAGAAGGCTATCAATCCGGAATTGAGAATGTAAAAAGAAATATTTATTCTGTTGCAGGATTGTTCAGATATTTCCCTACCCAAAAGCTGAGACTGGAAGCTGGAATCAAGAAGGATTTTATTGACAATATAGAATCGCCTGTGCTTTATTCTTTTTCAGGAAAGTGGAAGCTTTCTGACTGGTACAGTTTAGGGACAAGTTTTTCAAAGAATTTCAGATTTCCTTCTTTTAATGATCTTTACTGGAATCCGGGCGGAAACTTGGATCTGAAGGCTGAGACGTCTTTGCAGACTGAAATGAGCCACGAATTGGCGTTCGGAAAATTCATGTTGAGTCTCACGCCTTATTACATGAAAATAAAGGATATGATCCAATGGATTCCCACTTCTATGGGATATTGGTCACCAAGAAACGTAAGAAATGTTGAGTCTTATGGTCTTGAGTCTAAAATTGGATTTCAGCAAAAGTTTTCAAAGGAACATTCTTTAAAAATAAATACGGGATACAGCTATACGAGATCTGTAGATCTTGAGACGAAAAATCAGCTGATGTATGTTCCTCTTCATAAGGTTTTCGGGAATGCAGATTATCAGTACCAATTTATGAATCTGTATGTTCAGGGAATGTTTACGGGTAAGACTTTTACCACTTCTGATGAGAATAACGATTATCTTATAAAACCATATTTCGTCCTGAATGCAGGATTGTCTGCAACTGTTGCCAAAAAGTATACTTTAGGATTGAGGGTAAATAATATTACCGACGAGATCTATGAAACGATGGCATATTATCCATTACCTAAAAGAAACTACAGTTTTTACATCAACTTAAATTTTTAAAATCAATTATTATATTATGAAATTCAACAGACTTTTTCAGCTTTTACTGGCTTTGATCCTTGTGATTAATGTTTCATGTAGTGATGATGAATATGTAATGCCGTCGCGAGGTGATTATGAAAACGGATATTTTATTGCGAATGAAGGAAACTTCGGAACACCTACAGCGAATGTTTCTTTTATTTCTAAAGATCTTTCTGTATTGGAAAACGATATTTATAAGAAAAATAACAACGAAAATCTGGGTGATGTTTTGCAGACGATCACATTCAGTGATGACAGAGCTTTTTTGCTTCTGAACAATTCTAATAAAGTACAGGTTGTTAACCGTTACAATTTCAAAAAGACCGGAGAAATTACAGCTCAGTTGGATAATCCTAGATATATGACAATCAGCAACGGAAATCTTTATGTTTCTAACGATAAGTATAACGGAGGAAAATATGTGAATGTTTACAAGCTTTCTGATCTTTCTTTTGTGAAGAAAATTCCTTTCGCTTCCACTTCTACAGCGGAAAGAGTGGTAGAAGCAGGAGGAACGGTATTTGTGCAGAATGCTACTTACAGCTATGGAAGTACGCTTACGAGAATCAATACTTCAACCAATGAGATCATTAATACGGTTGCTGTTCCTAACGGTGAGATCGAAAAAACCATCAGTTACAATAACAATGTGTATGTAATTGCTTCAGGAACATCTAATTCTTATATCTACGAAATTTCTCCTGCAGGAACGATTACAAAAACTACAACTTTAACCGGTATCGCCAATGCAAGAAATCTTGAAATTGATGGTGGAAAATATTACTTCACCTCTGCCAACAAGATTTATACAATGGATATGAATGCAACAACAGCTCCTTCTGCCCCTCTTATCAATTTTGTAGACGGAGGGCAATATTTTACGCTGTACGGCTTTTCTGTAAAAGACGGAAAAATCTTTGCATCTGATGTAAAAGGTTTTACCGCTCCATCTGAAGTTACAGTATATAACACTTCAGGAACAGTTCTGAAAAAATTTGTAACAGGCATCGGATCTAATGCCGCTTATTTAAATTAATTTTTTTTGAAATAATAAAAGATTACGGCGGAGCTTTCAGCTCCGCCGTAATTATTTAAGGTGTTTTTGCTATAATAAGAACTGAATATTTATTTTTTGAATTTATCGGCTTGGTTGAAATACTCAATCTCTTTTCCTTAAAATAAGAAGCTGAAGAATCCCCACAAACCACCAAACAGGAAACCTGAAATAGTTATAAAGCAATGTAAAATTATCAACAATTGGCTGATCTTTTGTCGCTTTTTCAATTTCAAAATCAACAGATAAAAGCGGAATAACAAATCCAAAAAATAAAAACGCAACCAGATATAAAATCCAGTTGCGTTTTCTAATTATTTTAAACTTCCAGACAACAATGTTGACAAGGAAAATTAATACTAAAATGATATAATCAAATGTCCCGAAAAACATTTAGGCAAGTGTCAATCCAAGCTTTTCCGCTTCAGCAATCACAAAAGTTCTCGCTTCCTCGCTGTCGTTTCCAATTTCGCCTTCCAGAATGGCTTCTTTTACTTTTTCCTTTAAAATTCCAATCTCGCGACCCGGTTTTAGATTGAACATTGCCATAATTTCTTCTCCTGAAATTGGCGGCTGGAAATTTCTTACCTGATCTTTTTCCTCAACTTCTTTAATCTTAACAGCAACATATTCAAAATTTTTCTTGAATTTCTCCTGCTTTTTAGAATTTTTGGTGGTAATATCGGCTTTACAAAGAGTGAAAAGATCTTCCATATTTTCTCCTGCATCAAACAGTAATCTTCGCAACGCAGAATCCGAAGCATCATCGGTAATCAGAGCAATCGGTCGAGACGAAAGTTTTACCATCTTCTGAACATATTTCATGTCCGAACCTAAAGGCAGTTTCAGTCTCTGGAATAATGTTTTTACCATTTTTGAGCCTAAAAACTCGTGCCCGTGGAATGTCCATCCTGTTCCTTCAACGAATTTTTTGGTCGGCGCCTTTCCAATGTCGTGAAGCAATGCAGACCAACGAAGCCACAAATTTTCCGTGTTTTCAGAAATATTGTCTACCACCTCCAAAGTATGGTAAAAATTGTCTTTATGGGTTTGTCCTTCCACCTCTTCTACTCCTTTCAGATCAATCAGTTCAGGAATAATTAATTTCATCAGACCCGTCTGTTCCATTAATTTCAGACCAATAGATGGCTTTTTGGAAAGCATGATTTTATTAAATTCCACCATGATTCTTTCCGTCGAAACAATTTTGATCCTTTCGGCTTCCTGCTTAATGGCTTCCAAAGAATTTTCTTCGATCTGAAACTGAAGCGTAGAAGCAAAACGGATGGCTCTCATCATCCTCAAAGGATCATCAGAATAGGTTTGTGCAGGTTCCAGAGGCGTTCTTAAAATTCCTTTTTCCAGATCATCTACTCCATTGAAGGGATCGATTAGTTCACCAAAATTATCCTGATTTAACGAAATTGCCATGGCATTCACCGTAAAATCTCTTCTTTTCTGGTCGTCCTCAATGGTTCCGCCTTCCACTTCCGGTTTACGGCTGTTTTCGGTGTAGCTTTCCTTTCTTGCGCCTACGAATTCAAGCTCAAGATCTTTGTATTTGATCATCGCTGTACCATACGTTTTGAAAACCGAAACTTTCATTTTCGGATCAATTTCTTTTCCTACGTTTTGGGCAAGCTCGATACCGCTTTGTTCGGTCACAAAATCAATATCCGTTGATGCTTTTCTTTTCATCAAAAGATCGCGTACGTAGCCTCCGACGACATACACAGACTGGTTGTTTCGGGCTGCAACCTCCGAAATAATTTTGAAAAGTTTTAAATTTTTATTTTGAGTAAGGTTAATTTTCATTTTCTAATACGCTAATGCCGTTCATTAATCGTAATGAGCATACATTTTATTAATTTTTCCGTCTTCATTAAAAAACATCACTTCGACCGCATGTTTATCCATAATGGATTTGTAAAATAAAGCCACAGAATCTACTCCTGCCGTAGATTTTATAAGTTCGAAGTGAAGATCAGGATATTTTTCCAATGCTGTCTTCCAATATCCGCGAACCGCAAATTTTCCTTTTAAAGAACTTTCTTTTTCTCCTGTTGCTAATTTTATCATCGGCGTCACGATCTCTATATCATCCGAATAATGAGATAAAATAATATCCAGATCATGCGAATTCCATGCTTTAATCCATTCTTCAGCAAACTTTTGATGATCCATCGCAATTGTTTTAAAATTGAAGTTCTGCAAAGATAAAACTAAAAAAAGAAATCCTGCCGATGCGGATGAATAAGACTTTAAAATATATGATAAACGCCGATTATTCTCTGAGAACTTTTATCCTGTTGTCGCTCCAGACTTTTATTACCGACGAACCCGAATATTTTGAAACTTTTTCGCGGTCTTCTTCTACTGCATAGTCTACAAGATCAATCATTTCAGGAGAAATATCCGAGAATTTCAAAGGACTTTTTTCACCGCTGAAATTGGCAGAAGTAGAAACCAAAGGTTTGTTGAGTTTTGTAATCAGTTTTTTGCAGAAGTCGTTTTTTACCAGACGGATTCCGATGCTTCCGTCTTCAGCCACCAATTCTTTTGGCAATCCTCTCGGGTTTTCATAAACAATTGTTACGGGCTTTTCGCTCAGATCAATAATTTCCCAAGCCATTTCCGGAACATCAACCAAATCCTGTAATCTTTTTTCAGATTCCACCAGAATGATCATGGATTTGTTTTTTTCCCGTTTTTTGATGTCAAAAATTTTATTGACAGCTTCTATATTGGTAGCGTCACAGCCAATTCCCCAAATGGTGTCTGTTGGGTAAAGAATTGTGCCGCCGGATTTTAAAATTTCTATTATTTTTTCCATGTATAATCAATTTCACGCTTTGGCTAGAGCCAGTATTCAATTTATTTTTAATAAAAAGGATTAAATTCTGCTTCTATTAATTTAACGTTGTAAATTTACAAATCTTAGCGCAAAATCTTTTAAAAACAGCATTTTTATATTCAATAGGAATGGGCTTTAGCCCATTTTGAAAATCATTAAAATCAAATCTGGCTTTAGCCAAACTTTATTATTTAAAATTATATTTATCCAAAAATTCCTGATATTCTTCCGCAAACGATTTCTTTTTGTGATGACTTTCCTGATTTTTAACGTAATTTCTAACTGTTTCAATCATAGATTCAGAAACTGAAACAGCAAAATATTCATCCTGCCAAAAAAACTTTTCTTTTGTCAATACATTTTTATTGATCCAATGTGAAGATTCTCCTTTCAATAATTGAACAATTTTTTCAATATTCTGATTGGAACCCAGAGAAATTAAACAATGACAATGATCCGAATAACCATTCACCATATCCACAAAAATTCCTTTTTGCGAGGCATTTTCTTTTATGTGTTTCCATACTTTTATTCTTAACTCCTGAGTATTGAAATAAGGAATTCTATTTCTCGTCGAGAAAACGACATGGATATAAATTTTAATAAATGGCATTTGTGTTGTTTAGCCAAAAATATGAAATCTATATTAAGTTTTGGCTAAAGCCGAAAGAATGATTTTAAATCAGTAAACGGGCTAAAGCCCGTTTCTATTGATAAATGACGGTTTCATCATCAAGAAGGATCATTGAAAAATCTGTCAAAGTAACTTATTTTCCTAGTTAATGTAAATTTTTTCTGATGCAGAATTTTTCTTATATCTTTTCGGATGATATGTTGTGAAAATAAAACCGGAGCATTTATTCTCCTTCCACTCTTAATCACCGTGTATAAAACCGACTGATCTTTAAAAAAAATTATGATTGTTCTTTCTTTGTCTAGAAAACTAAAGCTATTTATTGGTTCATTAAGATAAATCAGATTATTGGAAATATTTGAAATTCTGTAATGATACTTTTTGACATATTCTAAAATTCGTCTTTTGGCTTCTTCTTTATGAATACTGAAGCTGATTTCTTTCAGTCTTTTTTCTGTAAATAAACAATATGAAGAATAAAGTACAAAAATTAGAACAATACTATATACAATATATTCAAGATCATTATTTGCAGATGGCTTAATCTTGTATAAACCAGCTATTGAAAAATAAAATAAGGCTCCAAAAACCAAATAATTGGTATACCTGTCAATTTTATCTGAAATGCTCTCATTATAAATAAGCTTTCCATATTCAATACTTTTTTGAATATCTAAGTTCTTTAAACTACGCATTGCTTTTCTGCTTTAACCTTTAAATAAAGCGAAGAAAAAGTCAGGAATAAAATTGAAATCAACCATAAAAAATAACCTGATTCTAATTCAATTATTGGAGCTATTCTTCCACTTTTTGTAATTGTTATGTTATCAAAAAACATAAATGAAATTGCTAAAAATGACGAAATAATAAAAGCAAAAACTGCTTTGTAATTTCTTTTGATCATCAAAACTATTCCTAAAAAATAAAGAAGATTTGCAACCCAAACAAAACCTTCCCAACGAAATCCGTCAAAGTAAGTCCAACCCAATAAAAAAGCTAAATAAGATGGATAATGTATGCTACCAAAATATTGATAATTTACACAATCTTGAGTCAATGATATTAAAAAAATCACCGAACTGATTAAAATTACAATATTTATTTTTAAATGCGTCACAACTTCGGCAAATATCTTTCCTCAATAATATTCAGATGATGAATATTGTGCCCAACAATCAATTTTCCGATGTTTTCGGCAGAAATCTGGTTTCCGTTAGCGGATCCTACATTTTTTAAGGCTTCGGAATTTGCAGTTTCTAAAAGAATCTGAGAAGATTTTCTGATCAGTTGATATTCTTCCAATAATGAACTCAATGTTCTTTCATTCGCGAAAGACCGTTTCGCATATAATTCTTCGTCAAAACCCGGTAATTCATTTTGGTCGCCTCTTGCAAAAGCCAATATTCTGTACTGAAAAATTCTTTCCGTATCGGATAGATGCAGAAAGAGTTCTTTCAGCGTCCATTTTCCTTCGGCGTAGGCAAAAAGAGATTGTTCTTCTGAAAGCTTTGAGTAAATTTCAGCCGTTTTTTCTCCGGATCTTTTCAGTTCTTCCAGCCAGTTTTCTGAGGGAATTAAATCTAAATATCTTTGAACGTATTTTTGAAAATCAGACATATATTATGAATAATAAGTAATTGGTAATGAGTAATATTTTAGTAACAATTAAGATTTCGTAAACTGTTACACTGGTAAATTGTTACATTATGAAATCTTCCATTCGTAAAAATTCACTTCATCGTAGATTTCGAATCCGCATCTTGGGTAAAGCTTGTTTCCGATATCATTGGATTTTCCGGTTTCCAGAAGAATTCCGGCGGCATCTGTTGATTTTGCCATTTCTTGGGATGCTTCAATCAGTTGTTTTGAAAACCCTTTTCCACGATAATTTTCATTCACATACAAATCATTCAAAAGCCAGTATCTTTTCATTCTTGTAGAGGAAAATAACGGATACAATTGAACAAAACCGACTAATTTCCCTTCATTTTCGGCAACAAAAATTTCGGAATCGTTATTTTCAATTCTTTCTGTTAAAAATTTTTCCGCAGCAGGAATATCGGAATCTTTATGATAAAAGATCCTGTACTGATCGAACAGTTCAGATAACTGCTGTACATCTGCAAGTTGGGCTTTTCTTGTCATAATGGGAGTTTAAAACTTTGTCAAAGCGCAAAAAACTTCATAAAGCTTTGACAAAGTAGATTATAAGTGATGGTCGTAGCTGAAAACACGCTTCATTTTCCAGTCTTTTCCGTCCAGAATCCAGAGAATGGTAAATTTTGCACGGCTTCCCTTGTTCCATTTTCCGTTGTAAAATTCAGCAAAATCATGTTCTCCTTCCTGAATAAAAGCATACAGAGCATTATTGTTGTACAAAGGATATACTTTCATGGAATTTGGAATCAGTTCGCGTTTCACTTTATTGGGACCGCCACAAATATTGTTTTTAATGGAGGCTTTGAAGGCTTCTTTTCCGGAAGTAATTCCGCCTTTATCGTGGTAGAATTCCAAGTCTTCGCTTACGATAGAATCATAATGAGAAAGATCGCATTTATTGAATCCGATATCGAATATCAGACTGTCTAATTTTTTCGCCGTTTTGTACAGTTCGTCAGTATTTTTAACCTGAGAAAAGGCAATCTGGCTTACCATTAACAGGAATAAAATCTGGATCTTTCTCATTATGTTTTTATTTTAAAATGTTGTTCAACACTCTGTCATTCTGACGTTAGGAAGAATCTTTTTTAATAAATTTTTGAATTTCTATTCTAACGTTTGTCATTCCGCAGGAATCTTGGCTCTAATTTTTTCAAACGACTTTCTAATACTATCTAAAGATCCTTTCAGGATGACAAACTTTGATCGTATTTTTCAAATACTGAAAGAATTGACTACAATCCTAGCCACGATTGCAACGGCATCCTTTTGTGAAGCAAAGCGTAGCAAAAGATATAGTGGAAAGCGGGAAATAGCTCCAAAAATTTAAATAAATTCTATTTAGATTCTTTACTCCAATTCGTTCTATACAGAATGGCAAAGTGTTATAAATTGTTTTTAAACTAAGAAAAAGCTCTTTCCAGATCTGCGATAAGATCTTCTGCATCTTCGATTCCTACGCTTAAACGAACCAAATCGTATGTAATTCCCAATTCTGCACGTTTTTCTGCAGGAATGGAAGCATGAGTCATCAAAGCAGGATGATTGGCAAGAGATTCTACTCCTCCTAAAGATTCGGCTAAAGTGAATACTTTTACTCTTTCTAAAAATTTGATGGCATCTTCTTTTTTACCCGATTTAAAAGTGAAGGAAACCATTCCTCCGAAATCTTTCATCTGAGATTTTGCCAGTTCGTGCTGCGGATGAGATTCTAATCCCGGATAAATCACCTGATCTACAGCAGGATGAGATTCAAGGTATTTTGCAACAGCCATTCCGTTTTCAGAATGTCTCTGAACTCTTAAAGCCAGTGTTTTAATTCCTCTCAACACCAAATAAGAATCGTGAGGTCCTAAAATTCCTCCGCTTGCAAACTGAATGAAGTGAAGCTTCTCTCCAAGTTCGGCATCTTTTGCAATTAAAGCTCCCGCAATAACATCGGAGTGACCTCCCAAGTATTTTGTTGCGGAGTGCATGACGATATCGGCTCCCAAATCAATTGGTCTCTGAAGATAAGGCGTTGCAAAAGTGTTATCCACTGCAACCAGAATATCTTTTCCTTTTGCCACTTCAACAACTGCTTTAATATCAACCAGTTTCATCAAAGGATTGGTTGGCGTTTCAATCCAGATTAGTTTTGTTTTATCTGTAATAACGTCATTGATTTTAGAAACATCATCAAAATTCACGAAGGTAAATTTCAACTGATATTTTTCGAAAAGTCTGGTGAACATTCTGTACGTTCCTCCGTACAAATCGTCTACTGCAACCACTTCATCTCCCGGATTTAATAATTTTAAAACACAGTCGATTGCCGCCAAACCGGAACCGAAAGCTAAACCTCTCGCTCCGTTTTCGATGCTTGCCAAAGAGTCTTCCAAAGCCTGTCTTGTAGGGTTTGCCGCTCTTGAATACTCGTAGCCGGAATGTACTCCCGGACTTTTCTGTGCGAAGGTAGACGTTAAAAATACAGGTACATTCACAGAACCCGTTGCAGATTCGTGATGCTGTCCTCCGTGTATTACTTTTGTATTAAAATTCATTATTTTATAATTTATTAATTTAAAAATCTGAGAATTTGGAAATTATCTCCACTGCATTCATTTTCAAATTGTTTCATTCTCAAATTTTCAAATTTGTTTTACATTTTTATCGCCGATTTTACTGCGAACTCTTCCGCCATCTGCTCCAACCATTGTGCCACATCTTCTTCTCCTGTTGCTCTTTGGTAGGTATTCCCCATAGAAACAAGCACTTGATGAATGAACATTTTCATCTGATCCACCGGCATTTCTTTTGTCCAGAGATCAATTCTCAAAGCTTCCATATTTTTTTCGTCCCAAACCGAGATCATGGTTGCTTTTGTTTCTTCTTTTTCAATTCCGCCGTCCTGTGCGTTCCAAGTGATGTTTTCCGGAATGTGGTTCTCATCCAGTTCTACATCTATCGTAATCTGAGTTTTTCTCATAACGTTCTGTTTATTATACTATATATTGCTTGCCAAATGTTTTACATTCAGCGTATTATTTTACTTTCGGTTTATACCCAGACTGGTTAAAGATCACGGTTGCATCCAATCCTAGGAAATCCTGAAGTTTGGTTTCCTGCTTTTGCTTCAGATATTCTTTACAGATCTGCCATCCTGTGAAAATGGCAATCTGCGGAGAAGATTCGTTATCAATTTCCGTATAAAATTTCGAGAATGGTCCCGGAGCGATAAAACGGTCTTCCAATCTGTGATCGTCTCCAAAAATGATATTATTTTCCACGAAATAATTCCAGATGTTGGCTTCGTTGGAAACTGCCCATTCATACTGCTTCTGGGTGTAGTTCATTTTCAGATATTCCGGATATGTTGGTAAAAAAGCGTCTTTAAGAATCATGATTTTACCGTTGAGAATCATCATGTCTATGAATTTCTGATGATCCGGAGATTCTTTTACAAAACCTTCCGCGAAAATCTGTGCGACTTTCGGAACAATATTATTCGGGTTCATGGATTTCTGGAAATACATTTCCAAACCTTTATAATTGGGATTTCCGTCTCCCATAAAGCCTGTAATATCAATAAAAAGCTGATTTCCTTTGGCATCATAAAAAATAGGATCCTGAACCATCTGCAAAGCCGATGAAAATAAAAATACTTTCGGACTTTTGAATGCAGGAAAATAAAATTTGATGTGCGAAAACAAATCCTGAAGATCAGTCTGCAATTTTTTCTGATCTATTTTTGAGGTAGCCTCTTTGTAAATTTTAATTTCTTCAGCATCTGCTCTTCTTTTGGCAAAATCTGCATCGCTTACCGTTCCCTGAAACCAAGGAAATTTAGCTTTAAAACTTTCCGATGAAACATTCGGATCGTAAAGTTCTTTGGAAATATCCGTAATTTCTACTTTTTCCGCCGGACTTGTAATTTCTACGTTCCATTGATTCCCGGATTCTTTTTTGCAGGAATTCAATCCTAAAATTAATACTAAAGAAAGTGCAGTAATTCTGAAAATCTTCATACTTTTACATGAAATTTAAGTGTACAAAAATACGGATTTAAACATAATGTAATGATGAAAAATAAAATAATTCCGATCCTCATTCTTATTTTCTCTGTATCCTGTTTTTACAGTCAAAGCCTCATTTTTAAAGATAAAAATCTTGAAAAAGCGGTGATTGAAAATTTTGATCTGAACAAAGACGGAAAAATGAATCAGTTTGAAGCCGACAGAATTGAAAATTTATTTTTAGTGAATAAAGGCATTACAAATGCAGAAGATCTTCCCTATTTTAAAAATGCAAAAATGATCGTACTGGATGATAACAGCATTGTAAATCTTTCCCTGAAAAATATGGATCATCTGCAGCTTTTTTCGTGTACAGGATGTAAAATTTCAAATTTTAAAGCAGAAAATCTAAAAATTCTGGCTTCACTGTATCTCGACAACAATCAGATTGAAAATATTTCGCTGAAAACGACACCCAGAATTGATCAATTAACCGTATCTTTAAATAAAATAAAAACCATTGATCTAAGCTCGCTTAAATATCTTAAAAAGCTAAATCTTGAGCATAATCAGATTCAAAAACTGGATATTTCCGCAAATATCAATCTGGAAACCTTAAACGTGATGAAAAATCCGATCAAGGAAACAGACATTAAAAAAGGAGCAGCCAATGTAACGGTTTTTGGATTTCAGCAACAGTAATTTTTTATGTATTTAGAAACACAAAGACTTATTCTGAGAAAATTTGAAGAAACAGATGCAGAACGTCTGTTTCTCCTCGACTCCGATCCTGAAGTGATGAAATACATAGGAGTACCTCCTCTTTCCGACATCACCGAATCTGAAAATGTGATTAAAATGATCCAGCAGCAATATCTTGATAACGGTGTCGGAAGACTTGCTGTAATTGAAAAAGAAAGCGGACTGCTGATCGGCTGGAGCGGACTAAAATTAATTACTCAGGAAATAAACGGCTACAACAATATTTACGATCTCGGATATCGTTTCATTCCTGAATACTGGGGAAAAGGCTATGCGCTGGAATCGGCAAAAGCTTCGCTTGATTTTGGATTTCATCATCTGAAAGCTGAAACCATTTATGCTCATGCCCATTCTGAAAACGAAGGTTCCAATCATATTTTAAGAAAATTAGGCTTTGAAAAAACTGGCGAATTCACCGAACCGGACGGAATTTGCTTCTGGTATGAGCTTCAACATAAAAATTACATCAAATAAACATTCAGAATTTTTAATTTTGAATTTCTTTAAATAAAAACAGACAAAAATATAAACAATGCAGACACAAAAAGTTATAGACCATATTGTAAACTGGCTGAAAGATTATGCCGTAAAAGCAAAATTAAACGGATATGTAATCGGAGTTTCGGGAGGTGTGGATTCGGGTGTCGTTTCTACTCTTTGTGCGATGACAGGGCTTGAAGTTCTTGCGCTAGAAATGCCGATCCGTCAAAAAGCCGATCAGGTAAACAGAGCGCAGGATCATATTGAGGATCTGAAAAAGAAATTTCCAAACGTAAAATCAGAAACCGTTAACTTAACTCCTGTTTTCGAAAGTTTTGAAAATATTGTCAGCGCACATTCAGAAGGAAATCCTAATAACAATCTGGCTCTTGCGAATACAAGATCACGTTTCAGAATGCTGAATTTATATTATTTCGGGCAGCTTCACGGACTTTTGGTGTGCGGAACAGGAAATAAAGTAGAAGATTTCGGAATTGGTTTCTACACCAAATACGGCGACGGCGGTGTGGATGTTTCTCCAATCGCAGATCTTTATAAAACGGAAGTGTATGAATTAGCGAGAGCTTTAAATTTAATTGAAAGCATTCAGAATGCGATTCCTACGGACGGACTTTGGGATGCAGAAAGAACGGATGAAGACCAAATCGGGGCAACCTATCCTGAACTGGAAAAAATTCAGAAAGAATACGGAACAAAAACAGCAGAAGATTACGAAGGCAGAGATAAAGAGGTTTTCCAGATTTTCGACAGAATGCATAAAGCGGCAAAACATAAAATGGTTCCGATTCCGATCTGCGATATTCCGGAAGACTGGAGAGCATAAATTAATGTAACAATTTAAAAGTTTAACAATGTAACAATGGATTGCTAAACTGATAGATTGATACATTAAAGTTGTTTAAACTATTTCAGAATTAACCGCAAAAGTGACAAAAGGTGAACTAAACTTTTATTTAAAGTTGATCATTATAAATGAAAAAGTTCACAATAGTTTTTAAAAATCTTTGATTTTTATTCTTTTGAGCGCTTTGGTTATTATAGAAATTCGCTTTAAGATTGTCTTTTGTTACTTTTGCGGTTTAATAAAAGTTTAAACAAACTTATTGTTACATTTTTTAATTTAATACTATGAATGGTAAAATAAGATCTGTCTTTTTCATTTGTTTAGGGCTTCTTTTCGGGATGTCTGTGATGTACGTTTATAATAACTTCATTGCGGATAAAAAGGAAATTTCCTCCAAAAATCCAAGAATTGAATACGGCAGTTCTGAGATTTCGGGTTCGGCATATTCGAGTCAGGAATCTATTGATCAGTTGACAGAAGAAAAAAAGGTTATTGCTTATGTTAAAAAAAATCATCAGCTTCCTGAGTATTACATCACCAAAAATGAAGCAAGAAAGATGGGTTGGAATCCTTCCAAAGGGAATCTGTGTGAGGTTTTGCCGGGAAAAGCGATTGGCGGAGATCACTTCAGCAACAGGGAAAAAACATTGCCTGAAGGTGAAAAGTATTTTGAAGCGGATGTAAATTATCACTGCGGAAACAGAAATGCAGACCGGATTGTTTTCACGAAAGACGGTAATGTTTATCTGACGAAAAACCATTATAAAAGTTTTGAGAAACAGTAGTTGTAGGTCATAGCGAGGAGCGAAAAGACGAAGCAATCTAAAAATATGAAAGTAGGTTTTATTTACATTATGACTAATAAAAACAACACTACTCTATATACAGGAGTTACTTCAAACTTGCCCAAACGCGTTCAACAACATAAGGAAAATCAATATCAACAAAGTTTTACTGCAAAATATAATTTACATAAATTAGTTTATTGGGAAGCATTTCAGGAAATTGGAGATGCAATTTTTAGAGAAAAGCAAATAAAAGCTGGATCTCGGCAAGACAAGTTAGATTTAATTAATTCATTCAATCCTGAATGGAAAGATTTAATTGAAGACATTAGAGATATTATGAATCCTTATTGAGATTGCTTCGTCGCTTAGCTCCTCGCAATGACTTACGCTCACTGATTTAAAATTAAAAATAAAGTTATGAGTACAATATATATAGATTTTACGGACATCGGAGATTATGAAGATTTCTATGCCAAACTGAAAGAAAAGATCAAACTTCCGGATCATTTCGGAGATAACCTGGATGCACTTTCTGATGTGATTACCGGAGAACTGGAAATGCCTCTTCATATTGAATTTGTAAATATGACGGTCGATCAGCTGGAAATTTTTGAAGATCTTCTTCTCACGCTTGAAGACGCTGAGGAAGAAACGGAAGACTTCACGTTCACTTATTTTCTCGAACAGTATGAAGATGATGAAGACGATCTGAACGAAGAGGAAGAATAATATAATCTACAACCCGCGGAATAATCTGCGGGTTTTTCATTTATAAAGTTTTTAATATCTAATAAAAATGCTTAGAATACTGCTGATTCATCTCTTAAAATAAGGCATCTGTAAGGCATCTATGTGGTATTAATAAATTTTTAATCCCCCTTTCAAATTGTTAATTTTAGATCAAATTAATAATTAAGACTTATGATCATTTGTGAAAACCTCCTGTTTTCTCATGGTGCTGAACTGCAACACTATAATTCCGGCGATTATATTTTTAAAGAAGAAAGCAGTCCCAAATATTATCTGCAGATAAAAACCGGAACGGTAAAGCTGAGCAGCTTTCTGGAAGACGGCAAAGAATTCATTCATGGGATTCCTTTCGATGGTCATTGTCTTGCCGAAACGTATATTTTCCACAATAAAAAGTATGCTGTAAGCGGAGTTGCGATTACAGATTGTGAAATCATCAGGCTTGAAAAAAGCAAATTCTTAAAACTCTTATTAGAAAAGCCTGAACTTCTGCTTTCTGTGTATTCTTACACCGCAGACCGTATGCGTTACAGACACATCACTGCAGCACCTTTTTCTTTCAGAGATCCGATTACAAAGCTTACTCTTATTATGTCTCATGTAAAAGCGCATTTTGGTTTTGAAGAACAATTCTCCTTTGTAGTTCCTTATACAAGACAGCAGTTAGCATCGCTCACAGGAATGCGGATAGAAACCGTAATCCGCGCAATTAAAAAAATGGAACAGCAGAATATGGTAAAGATCGACAACAGTAAAATTTATGTTTAAAAACAAAAAAAATCCTTAACTTTTTGGTTAAGGATTTTATCATTTATCTTTACAGGAAAGTACTATTTTCCAATCACTTCCGTAATCGGATTTCCTACATTTCCGCTTGGAAACTGAATTTTAAGCAATGAAGAAATTGTAGGTGCAATATCGGTCATGAAGTACGCTTTATTGCTTTCACCGTGCTGAATTCCCCATCCCATAAATATTAAAGGAATATGCGAGTCGTAAGAATTCCATACACTGTGCGTTGTCCCTGTTTTTGAATACGGAGGAAGCATGGAATCATGTGAAATCAACTGAATATCACCACTTCTCTGTCTGTTGATTCCGTTGATGATTCTTTGTTTAATCGGCTCCGGAATAGAAGATTCTGAAACTTTATTTACCGGAACAGCGTATAAATCTGAAGGATCACTTTCAATTTCTTTTACGGTGAAATCTACAACGTCTTCTAATTTAATATTATTTTCTTTGAGTAATTTCCTGTCGAAATAAATCTGGTAATTATCCACTGCATTGATCAGTTTATCAACCCCGAATTTTTCTTTTAACTTAAGATTGACATTTTTGTCCATTCCGTCTCCGAAGAAACCTGTGGTGATCTTATGTTCCTGTAAAAAGCCTACAGAATGCGCACCGCCATGATCTGCTGAAAGGAAAACCGTATATTGCCCCTTTCCTACTTTAGAATCCAGATAATTGAAAAACTGTGCTAAATCTTTATCAAGTCTCAGATAAACATCTTCCACTTCGATGGAATTCGGACCAAATTTATGTCCTGCATAATCCGTCGATGCCAAATTGATGGCTAACATATCCACAATATCGTCTCCTCCTAACTTTTCACCTTCTACAGCTGCTTCGGCTAATTTCAGCGTTAATGTGTTTCCGAATGGCGTGTAACGGATATTGTCTTTTTTAGCCTGATAATCTGCTGCTAAATTACTGTAAGGAAACGTAGGGGTTTTGGCACTTCCCAACAATCCTTCCCATGAAGAATTATCCGGAGAACTTTCTGTGTACTGATCGATCGGAAGTAAGGTATTCCAGCCGTTGGCAACCAATTTATCCGGTAGATCCTGAGAATTGAAGGTTTTTACCCACTGCGGAAGATCATTCATATACCAAGAGCTTGTAATAAAATCTCCGGTGGAATCATCAAACCAGAATGCTCCGTTCGGTGTGTGTCCTGCCGGTAAAATGGAAGCTCTGTCTTTTAAAGAAACACCGATTACTTTTCCCTGAAAGTTGGTGGCAAGTCTCAGCTCATCCGTAACTGTGGTAGACCAGAGATTTTTCGGAGAATGACTCCCTACTTTAGCATTGGCTGTTTCTACAGGTTTTACACTTTCATCTGTGGTACAGTAGACATTTTGCCCTGTTTCCTTATCCGTCCAGTCGTTTCCTGCGATCCCGTGAATTGCCGGAACAGAACCTGTGTAGATACAAGTGTGTCCTAAAGCTGTAACGGTAGGAACATAGGGAATATGAATGTTATTTAAAGAATATCCTGTATTTAAAAGTCTTTTGAAGCCTTCGTTGCCGTATTTGTTATAAAAACGGTATAAATAATCCCACCTCATCTGATCCACAACCAAACCTACTACCAGTTTTGGTCTCTCCAACTGAGAATTTTTGTTCTTCTGCGCATTGATTGTAAGGACGGACAAAAAAGCAGCCGCCGCAACCGAAATTTTCCTAAGCATCCAGTAAAATTTTTATTGACAACAAATTTAAGGGTTTTGAAAGTTTTGATGTGTGAAATTATAATTAATTTTAAAGTTCTAATTTGACTTAATAACTATGAAATATTTTGTGTTGTTTTTAATAGCCGTTCCGTTCATAAAATTGTCTGCTCAAAAATATATTCCATTTGATTGTGATGATTTTAATTTCAATGTAGAATCTAATACAAATACTTCTATAAGATTTATAAATCAATCAGATTACTTATCATCACTAAAAGATACGGTTGTATTATCCAAAAAACCGTTAATAAAAGAAAATGAGAAGCTTTACACAGAATTTCAGAAAAAATTTCCCAACAAGATTTCTACTCATTGTATTCAAGCTAAAACTTTTTCCAGAGGAGAAATTTCAGAAATCTCTTATTGTAGTCAAAGACAAAACATTTTTTTAATTACAAAAGAAAAAAAATTTTACATTTTCAAACTGAATGCATTTGAAGTTGATGATTTTCTATTATTTAATGAAGATAATGAAACAATATATTTCACAGAAAATTATCCGTTAATTCTGGATGAAGGTAAAATTATTTTTGATGTAGGACATTCTTATCCTGGAAAACAAATCATTAATTATTATCAATTCGAAGATAAAAAAGTTAAATATGCATCAATCGATCTACCTTTCGATTATAGAATTACCAAGTACAATATTGTTAAATATTCTAACTACAAAGTAATTACAGAACTTACAAGACATCAATTAAAAGAAACTTCTCCTAATTATTTTGAAAAAGACAAAGATGTTTTTTGTAAAAAATTCGTAATCATCAATTGATTATTATGAAATGATAAAATTTCAGAATTTACAACAATATTATTTTCAAGTAACTTCTTTAAAAAACATTTTCATTATTTTATTGATATTAAATCGATTTTAATTAGCTTTGAAATTAATGTAAAAACACATCTTGTTCCACTTCAAAATATTTCTATTCATGAAAATTATCAGACCTTTTCTTCTTTCGGTATCTCTATTGTTATTCGGATGGCTGTTTATTAGCAATATCAACCTCATCAACGTTGCGGCAACGCTGAATGAAGCCGAAATCAATTCAGAAGTCGGAAAGGTAAATGCTTTTACCAATATCGATCAGCTTAAGGAATTTACCATTGAAAAGATCAATTACATGGAAGTGATCCGCGAAAGATTTTCGGAAAATGCCATGATAAGGATTATTGTGATTTCTGTTCTTGTGATGATACAGATCTGGTTGTACGCAACAAAAAGCAGATTTCATGCTCAGAATTCTAAATTCTAACTGATGGAAATCCGAAGATTAGCTCCATTTACAGAAAATCTCTTTTTAAATCAGGATTTCAAGGGTTATGAAACTGAAAAAATTTTTGTGGTTTCAACCATCGAAACCGGATATTCTTTTGAATTTACCCTAAGAGAAAAAAATCAATATTATAAAAAGATCTTGGAGCCCGGCTTCTATGATATTGAGTATTTAAATGCCATTATTCAGCAAAGTCATTCTTTCGGCGTTTATGTAAAAGAGGAACTGACGGGCTGGATTATCTGCGATTACAGACTGAAAAACAACAGTCTTTTTATTGAAAATATATGGATCAATGAAAAATTCCGGAGGCAGAATCTTGGAAGGTTACTGATCAAAAATATCAATCTTGAAGCCAGAAAATTGCAGTGCAGAATTGTGGAAACTGAAATTCGCAATACCAATTATCCTGCAGTAAAATTTTTCCGGAAGGCAGGATTTCAATTTACGGGAATTAATACAAAACTCTACAATGATTCCACTGAAACGGCTTTGTTTATGAGTTTTGATGTTTTGACGTAGAAAAACAGAACATTATCGACATAAACTATTAAAGATATTTGAAAATTTATTTTGTACCAAATAGTACAATTGTATACCTTTGTCTCATCAAAATAAAGAAATGGCAGGAAGACCAAAAATATTCGACGAGCAGGAAGCGATACAAAAAGCGACCGAAGTTTTTAGAAATAAAGGCTACGACACCGCTTCCGCAGACGAATTGCTGAATGCCATGGGAATCGGGAAAGGAAGTTTTTATCTGGCTTTTAAAGGTGGAAAACAGGAATTATATCTCCGGTCAATTAAACAGTTTGCTGAAAATTTTAATCTGAAAATGGTTCAGGCTATTGAAAATTCTGATGACGAGATTGAATTTATAAGACAGTTTTTCTTAAACCTTGCGCATGTGAAAGACTGCGATGCAGAAAGGGGATGTTATTTGGGGAATGCCTTGGTTCAACTGTCGGAAAAAGATCAGGACATTAAGAAATTAACTGCAGAATTACTTAAAGGTTTACAGAAAATCTTTTTCGAAGCAATTAAAAAAGCTCAGGAAAAAGGAAGATTAAAAACTCAGGAAAGTCCGGAAATTCTGGCTTGTCATCTAATTAATCTGTGGAATGGAATTCACGTCACAAGAAGAATGGAACATTCTCCTGAAACTCTTCATTCTCTTATTGAAATGAATCTTAAAATACTACAATAAAAAATTTTATTCTATTTTGTACCAAATAGTACAATAAACAATTTAGTATAACTTAAACAACAAATTATTATGAACACAACAGACAACACAATTTTAATTACTGGCGGAGGTTCAGGAATCGGTTTAGAAATCGCAAAAGCATTAAGCCCGGCCAACAGAATCATCATCGTAGGAAGAAACAAAGAAAAATTAGATGCTGCAGCGAAAGATCTGGAGAATGTTTTCACAATTCAGGCGGATATTACAGATGAAAATGATGTCAACAGGTTGTATGAAGAAGTAAAAACCAGTTTCGGAGGATTGAATATTTTAATCAACAATGCCGGAAATGCCTATGTTTACAATATTGCAAATGACGGAGATGCTTACAGTAAAGCTGTAGCAGAATTCACAACCAATTATTTTGCGCCGATCAGACTTTCAGAAAAATTCCTTCCTCTGTTGAAACAACAGAATGAAGTTGCTATCGTGAATGTTTCATCAATTGTAGGATTTGTTCCGGGGGCAAATCTTCCTACATATTCAGATTCAAAAGCTGCTCTTCATTCTCACACAAAATCGTTGAGATACGAGCTGGCAAAAGATACTAATATAAAAGTTTTTGAATTAATGCCACCATTGGTTGCCACAGATTTCTCTGCAGAAATTGGCGGTTTGGAAAACGGAATTCCGGCTTCAGATGTTGCGAATGATTTGGTGAAAGCTCTTCAGGAAGATATTTATGAAATTCGTGTCGGAAATACAGGTTTACTATACGACAATTTCTTCGCCGCTACAGAAGGAGCCTTTGCAGCTTTCAATAATTAAAAATTTCATCGTTCCTGATTGGAATTGATTCCATATATTTTATCTCTCATGGGTTTTTCGTGGGAGATTTTTTTGTTTTAATTTTACTGTTATCCGTAGTTTATAAAGGATGAATTTATTAAATTTGATACAAACTAATTCAACCATTCGAATGATTACAGAAGAAACAAATTTTGTTAGCAAATTAAATAATTGTGATATTAAAACATATAAAGAATGTTTAGATAGATATACCAAAAATTTTGATAAGGTTTTAAAATTAGAAACTGATTTTCCAATTTTTTTAGATACAAATGTTCTTTTAAGATACTATAGTATTTCCTTTACAGCGAGAGAAAAATTATTCGATTTTATAAATGAAAATAAAAAAAGAATTATAATTACACATCAGGTTCAAAAAGAATTCTTGAAGAATAGAGAAGATGTAATAAAGAAATTTTTTGAAAAGGTTACTAAAAAAATCCCTACAGATTTTAGTTCGAATATCGTTAATCAACTTAAAAATTTCATTGAACAACATAAAGTTATATTAAAAGATTATCCATATGTTGAAACCGAAATAATGAAGCATAAGGACGAATTAGAATTAATTCTTGATCAATTAAATAAAGATTCTGACAATAAATATTCTGAATTTAAAAATTTAATTTGGAAAGATAAATTTCTAGATTTACTATATCAATGTAATCATATTGATAATCTAAATAATGAAGAAACAATACTTTTAAAAACAAAATTCGATTATTTAAAAAAAGATATTAAACCTAACGAAATTGAAAATATCTTAAATAAAACACGTACAATTTTTCCTGGATTAGGTGATATAAAAGATAAACCTGATGATCCTTATGG
>NZ_QEHP01000034.1:0-9690 GCF_003094695.1 Chryseobacterium sp. HMWF035
GGATATGATTACAGCTGTATTAATCATTTTTGCAGGAGGAAATCCAGACAAAGTTTTCAAAACATAAAAGAGGTCGGATTTCTTCCGACCATGACTACCCAGACTCCGTCGCCTCGTTTTGGCGTTGAAAAATGTTCTTTCGGAAGAATATCCTGAATGGCATAATTCACCAGTTTCCAGTTCACCATATCTTTTGAATGAAGAATCGGCAAACCGGGTGTTTCATTGAAGCTTGAAGCCGTCATGTAATAATCATCTCCCACACGAATCACGTCCGGATCGGAATAGTCTGCATACAGAACGGGATTTTTGTAGTTTTTTCCCTGATCGGCACTCCATACTTCAGAAACGTAGTTTTTTTCCTGTGCGCTCAAATAATTTGATGCAATGGAAAAAATGGCTATTGAAAGTATATTTAAAATGTTTTTTGTTTTCATAAATCAGATTTTTAATCTGGTTTAAATTTTAACGCCATGAGCGGAAAGATTTTTTTTAATGGCTTACTTCATATTTTTCGATCGCAAAGGTCCTTCGACAAGCTCAGCATAAACTATTCACTCAGCAAATGATAGTTGTTGAAATTATATAAGAACATTTTTAACCATTAGGATTTATTGAAGAGTTTAGTGTAGTTAGGATTAGCTATACTTTAAAATTCTTCTTAACCTCATCTTAATGGTTTTAAGTATTATTTTTCAAACTCCAGACTTGCCAGAATGAAAGGTCCTGTTCCTTTGGCATCATTGGAACGAATCTCTTCGTTAATGTAATATTCGTAAGAACCGTCGCGATAAGGTTTTCCGCCCAAACCCGCAACTGCACAGCATTTGTTTAAATTCACCACTCCGTTTTCATCAACAGTGATTAAATTTTTAATGATTCCGTCGTAGCCTTTTTTAGCATATGTTTTATAGGATTTCGGCAAATAACCGTTGTTCACAGATTTGATGATGGTGTAAACAAACATGGATGAGGCAGTTGCTTCGGTGTAATTTCCTTTTTCTCCTGCCTTATTCAAAACCTGATACCACAGTCCGTTGTTTTTATCCTGAACTTTGATGATGGCATCGGTGTAGGATTTGATGTAAGAAATTAACCTTGCTCTTCCGGGATGATCTTTTGGCAGATAATCCAGAACATCTACCATTGCCATTCCGTACCATCCCATTGCTCTTCCCCAGAAATTCTGCGACAGTCCGGTTTCTTTGTCTGCCCAAGCTTCTTTTTTGCTTTCGTCCCAGGCGTGATAAAGAAGACCTGTTTTTTTATCCAGAAGATGCTCCTGTACAGAATCGAACTGTAAAAGAATGTCGTCATACGCTTTTGCCGCATCAGCTCCTTTCACGAAGTCGTGTGTATAATGTGTGTAGAAAGGCATTCCCATGTATAAACCATCCAACCATACCTGATAAGGATAAATCTTTTTGTGCCAGAAAGAACCTTCTTTCGTTCTTGGCTGTCCGTCTATCTGAAGTCGAAGGGTTTGAAGTGCTTTCAGGTATTTTTCTTTTTTTTCTTTTTCGTAAAGATAGAGGAGAACGTTTCCGCTGTTCAGCATATCGATATTATACTTCTCAAGCTCATAGGTAATGATGGTTCCGTCTTCCTGAATGAGCTTTTCTCCAAATTCGCTGATGTAATTATAGTATTCTTTTTTGCCTGTTTTGGCATATAATTTTTCTGCACCATCCAGAACAATGGCAGTGGGATAGGTCCATTTCGGGGTTTTGCTGAAATCCAGCATTCATGCCTCAGGAAAGCGGTGGATTTCGGACAGCATCATTCTTTCGGACCATTTCAGATTGAGGGGAACTTTTTTTCCGGAATTTGAAGATTGTTTCTGAATTGAAGCGTTAACCGGAGTTTTTGTCTGCGCACAGGTAGAAAAAATTCCTGAACTCAAAGCGACAAGGGTGAATAGTTTGATATGCTGATTAATGAAATTCATGATTGTAAACGTTAAAGTTGATTATTTTTATCTAAAATTTCCAGTTTTTGATCCAAATCCTGATAAAAAGCTTCTTCTGTTTTTAAACCGTTCGGTTCCAGAGACCATGCTCCTAAAAAGTAATAGAAAACGTTCTTTGTCTTATTGAACACTACAGTATGCGTAGATTTTGTCTTCACATATTTATCGAAATTTTCAAGAGGGTAGAAGACAGCCATCCCGAGATTGTCGTCTTTTTTGGTTTCGGTCTGGTTACCATAAGTTGCGATGTAAGCCCATTTTTTATTTTTGCTGATTCCCTTTTTCAGCGGAATATTTTTTATGGCAACAATTCCGGTGCATAACCCTGAAATAGAATTACTGAGATTTAAATCCACTTTTACAAAACGGTCTCTGTTGAAAATGGTAAGTTTTGAAGCAAGATCGATGGCATCACCCCATGTTTTCCAGCCTTTGTATTCGATGGCTGCGTAAGACTGTTCTTTTTCATTCACCACTTTCGCGGCGGTGCTTTTTACGATTTTAAATGTTTCAACAAAATCATTCTGCTCATCATATCTTCCGTAGGAACCAATTCCGATGGTGCGTCCGGATTTCAGAATATCCTGTCCCCAAGCTGCATCGTGATGGTACGATTCAAAACCGTCCTGTCCGACTTCCGGTAAAACCAGGGTGTTTACTTTTTTACCAAAAATATCTGTTGCATTTCTCCAGTCGAGATATAAGCGGTATCCGATCTGGTTGTTTTCCAGACCGATGCCTTCGTATCTGATGTAGGTGGAATGATCGGTATGCGATTCAGGAATGGTGAGTTCCTGAACGTTTTTGAAAGTTCCTCCGATATATTTGTCGCCATCCCATTTTCCGCCTTCCTTCACTGCAAGTTCTGCATAAGAGAACGGAGCTTTAGGATTGCTTCTGATCTTTTGAATAACAGAAGTCTGAGCCTGAAAATTTGAGGACACCAATACTGCTGCAGCTATTATTTTAAATACATTCAATTTCATATACATTTTATTAGATCACTGTTTTCAATAAAAGTTTCATGGTTATTGCTTTTATTGTTGTCCGGTTATATTTTTCAAGAGATCATTAAAGTAAACTTCAATATTGTCATAGTTTTTATCCAGATCTTTTCCGTTGGCATTGGCAACTTCAGAATTCAGTCTGTTTTTAATTTCCCATTCATCGGGCATTCCGTCATTATAAAAATTGTGGTGTTTAGAATATTTACTTAAAATTTATTAGCGGATTCCAGTTGTCTTTTCCTTTTAAAACCTTTTCTCTTGTATATTTTTTTGCCTCGGTTTTGGCTAGCTGATGCGACCATGATACTCTTTTGGAGCAATCTGAGCCGCTTCCTTTGGAGTTAAATTCTGCATAAAACGTGGTCTTTTCTGCATCGGGCTTGTTCCAGTTGTGCCATCCTTCAGGTTGTATGGTGGAATTCATTTCACAATTGAGGTAAACGGTCTTGGCAAAAGGTCTCCACGGTCTTCCTAAATAGACTGAATTTTCCTTTGCGTTTCCTGTTATTTCTGAATTAATAAAAACAAATCCGAATTCGTTTGCCTGTGGAGTAGAAGCTGCGGTAACATAGCTTGCCGCTTCTTTGGAATAAATGATGCACTCCTCAAAAACAGCGGTTCCTGCTCCGAAAATATAGTCGGTTGTTCCTTCGATGTAGCAATTTTTAAAATAATTTCTGGAGGGTTTTGTCTTGTCTGATGAATCCTGAACGCCTTTTAAATACAGCGTATCCTGATTTCCTAAGAATCTGCAGTTTTCAAAAGCTATTCGGTCGCCCGTCGTTAAAACAGCAACTGCCTGTCCTACTTTTCCTGAACTGTTTTCGAATGAAATATTTTTTGCTGTAAAATCATTTGAATAAATAAAAACCGTTGATGAACCTGTAGTTCCAAATTCTTTTCCTTCCGGATTCTTTTTTGATGCAAAATCGTCGTAGGTGATGATGGTTTTTTCAGGATTTTCACCTTCAAGCAAAATAGCGCCTTTTGTTTCCGGAATGATGATCTTTTCTTTGTAAATTCCCTCTTTTACTATAATTTTTGTTCTTACGGAAGATCCGTTTTCTGCTGCATTGACGGCTTGCTGAATGGTGGAGAAATTTCCTTTTCCGTCTTTTGAAACCACGATGGTTTTATCATTGGCTTTAAAAGAAAGAAAACTGAGCAATACGATCAGAAAAGCAAAAAAAGAATTTAAATTTTTAAGAAAAAAGGAAGCTTTCATTGAAAATTTTTTGATTAAAATACAGACTTCACTTTGGAGATGAAGCCTGTATTTTTCTGATATGAATGTGAACTATTTTCTAATACCCATAATCCTGCGTAAGATTATAATTGGAGTTGATCACGTCTAAAGCAATCGGCAGTAATTCCTTTCTGTTAGCCTGGAAATAATAAGCATAACTTTTTATGGGATCTCCACTGATGTAAGGCTGCGTCATCGCCAGTCTCCAGTTTACTTTTGTATATCCGGAAGGCGTTGCAACACTTTGGTTCGGGCTGTAGAAAATATCTGCTTTGGCAACTCCGGGTGCGGTGTAGAAATCGATATCCGAAACGTTTTGCTGTGCCGTTCTGTCTTTGTTATACGCTACTTTTTTGTAGAAGATGTATTCCGGAACGTTGGCATAAGCTCCTGTACCGTTCATAAACTGGGTAAGCTTAGCTCTTGTTTCGTTGATTTTCGTTTCTAAAAGATTCCAACGGATCAGATCATATTTTCTAAGACCTTCACCTCCGAATTCCAGTTGTCTTTCTTTAACGATATAATTAAAGAATCCTGTTTTGTCGGTCGGAATGGTTCCCACCTGACTTAAATTTCCTGCATACGCTCTCTGTCTTACCGAAAGAACTGCATTCACTGCCTGTGCAGAAGGACCGTTATTAAGCTCATTATCGGCTTCGGCAAACATTAATAGAATATCTGCATATCTCAGCAAAGGCCAGTCGATTCCAAGGTTTTGTGAAGTTCCGGTGATGGAAGTCCATGATTTTCTGAATTTTCCGTCGTTCCAGTTGATGGAAGTCTGAAGCTCTTCCTGCTTTGAAGTATTTACCCTGAAGATGGCAATATTTACATCTCTTCTCAGGTCATATTTTGTAAATTCATAAAAATAAACAGGAATTGCGCTGATTCCTCCGGAAGATTTCCAGTCGGTATCATCATGTCTTAAACCGTTGTAATATCCTATTTTACTGTCTGTTCTGGAATTTCCTCCGAAAGCTCCGATAGCATAAATTACTTCGTTGGATGTATCTGCGCTGTTGGTATGCAGTGATCTGAATAATCCTTCATAACTCGGATTCAACTGATGCTGTCCGGAATTGATGATGTCCTTACATTCGTCATAAGCAATCTGATAATATTTCTGAGGATTGGAACCCTGCATCATCTGTTGCGGGCTTCTTCTTAATGAATATCCGGCTCTTGCCAGTGCGATTCTTGCTCGTAATCCTTTTACGGCTGCTTTCGAAATTCTCTGAGCGGTGGTTCCGCCTTCGGATCTCCAAGGAACTAAACTTTCTGCTTTTAAGAGATCTTCCAGAATCTTATCATAAATAACGTCTCTGTCTGTTTTTGGGAGATACACGCTCGGAAGATCAGCAGAAGGAACATCCTGAAAAGGAACGTCGCCCCAGTTTTTGATCAGATCATGATAGAAGTGTGCTCTTAAAGTTAAAGCTTCTCCTAAATATCTGTCCATTAATTTTTTATCTGCTGCTGAACCCGTCTGATACACAGGAGAAAGCGGAATGTTTTTAATCACCAGATTAGCTCTTTCAATTCCTGCGTACGTATCTAAAAACGGTCTTAAAAGCTCAGTATTCGTTGGAATAGCGCCGAAACAGCTTACTCCTCTTCGGTCGTTTGCGTTATAATCTCCCGAAGTTCTCATGTCGTCGCCGGATTGAGAAAGAATCAGGTTCATTCTCTGTCCGTAGGTATTGTCTCCCATGGTTGCATTATAGACTCCGACTAAAGCAGAAAAGGTGTCTGCTACGGAATCAAACTGCTGTTTTTCTGAAGTATTGGATAAGCTTTCTACATCTAAATATTCTTCACAGGAATTAAGAGAATTCAGAGAAAATATTCCGATGACAGAAAAAAGAATGGCTAAAAATTTATTTTTCTTCATAATATTAGGTTTAAAAAGTGATATCAACTCCTGATAAAATAAATCTGCTTCGCGGATACGCTGCATAATCTACCCCCGGTGTTAACGGATTTCTTCTTGTGTTGGCTTCCGGATCATACCCGGAGTATCCTGTAATCGTGAACAGATTGTTCATCGTAAAATATAATCTGAAATTGGATAATCCCAATTGTTTGGTGAAATCTTTTCCTAAAGAATATCCTATTGTAACGTTGTTCAGTCTCAGGAAAGAACCGTCTTCAATAGCATACGAGTGAAGGAAGTAAGCTCCTGCAGGCGGTGTAAATCCTGTTGTATTGGCGTTTAAGGCGGCAAGAGCGGTAGGATCATTCACTTTATTTCCTGTATCATCAAACCATCTCCATCGGTTGGCAACTTCAGCCAGCATATTGTTGTCTCGGTAAAGATACTGTGTAGAATATTCTATTTTGTTTGCGTTGTATACTTTATTTCCTACAGAGAAATTGAACATTAGGCTCATATCCCAGTTTTTGTAACGGAAGGTCTGGTTGAAACCTCCGTAAAACTTCGGTTGTGCGCTTCCCAGATCCGTCATATCTTTATTATCGATAATTCCGTCACCGTTAAGGTCTGCAAGTTTAAGATCTCCCGGCTGTACAGCTTTCGCTCCGTTTGCTGCTGCTGCAGAACTCGGAATTCCTGCTTTTAAAGTATAAACCTGAGTGGTAGGATTATAATCGAAATCGCTTACTTCATATCTTCCTGCGGTAATGTATCCCCAATATGTTCCTACCGGTTTTCCGACCTGTACAAGGAAATCGTTCAGGTTGTTTTGCCATCCTGAAGGATATAGATAAGAATTTGCACTTGCGGAAGCACTGTTTCCTAAGCTTTTAATCACATTTTTGTTGGAAGATAAATTCGCATCAATTTTCCAGTTAAAGTTTTCTTTGTTGATGATCGCAGCGCCTACAGAAAATTCAATTCCTTTATTGGATGTACTTCCTGAGTTTTGGTACTGATATTCATAGCCTGAAGTCTGAGGAATTTTAGCCAGCAATAAAAGGTTTTTTGTATCGGTCTGATAAACATCTACCGTTCCGTAAACTCTTCCGTTGAATAATCCAAAATCTACCCCGATATTTTTAGAAGCTGTTTACATTAAGATTAGACATAATTGCTCCTGTTGTAGCTCCCGGTGTTACATTGTTCCCGAATGCATATCCGTAATCTGATGATGTCGTGAAAAACGTACTGTATAAAAATGCCGGTATTCTGTTGTTTCCGGATAAACCGTAACCTGCACGAAGTTTTAATTCGCTCACTACTTTACTGTCTTTCAGGAAATTTTCTTCATTTACTTTCCATGCAACTGAAGCCGCCGGAAAATAGCCCCATCTGTTTCCGGGCCCGAATACACTGGAACCATCCGCTCTCATGGAAGCGGTAAAGATATATTTGTTGTTAAAAATATAGTTGGCTCTTGCAAAAAATGAAACCAGACGATCCGGAAGAACATTTGTTTTCGGAATATCCTGAACCTGTCCCGATGGAGGAGAAGCCGCCTGAATATTGGCAAATGCCTCTTCTGCGCTGATGGATTTCGGGAACCATTTGATGTTCATCGTTAAAGATTCTGCATCTGTTTTTACGGTTTCCTGTCCTGCCAGTAAATCCAGCTTATGATTTCCGAAAGTTTTTCTGAAGTTCAGCGTATTGGTATTCGTGATTCTTCTGGATTGTGCCTTGCTCAGGAAAACAACAGGCTGATCGTTGTTTTGTCTTGCAAGAGAAGTAACCGGTCCGGAAAACTGATTTACCATTTCATCTCTCTGTACATATCCGATCACACTTCTGAAAGTGAAGTCTTTATTGATTCTGTATTCGATGATTCCATTTAAAAGGAGGTCGTTTCTTCCGTTTTCCTTTACCTCGCTGTTCGCTAAAAGGATAGGGTTTACAAGGTTGGTTTCGTTGGCAAATAAAGGATCGAACTCATCTACATTTACATTAGAACCACCTTCAAACGGCTGATATCTCACAGCATTTCTCAGTCTGTTGGTACTTTGCGAACCCGTGGAAGAAGTTCCTGCTCCGTAGATCATCTGGCGGCTGTATCTGGCATTTAATGTGATGCTGATTTTTTTCGAAACATCATAATCATACTTAAAGTTTGCCATATTTCTTTTGAATCCGGAACCGATCATAATTCCGTCTTCCTGAACATTATTTAAGGATAAGGAGAAAGAAGAATTATCAGATCCTCCCGTTACGGAAAGATTATGTGTAAAATTGAATGCTTCTCTTCCGAAAACTTCATCCTGCCAGTCTCTCTTTTTTACGGATTTGTATTTTTCCAGATCTGCAAAAGTTCCGTATCTCGCTTTGAATGCATCAATATCAGTCTGTACACCGCCTTTGTTGTATATTTCGTACTGATAGAGAACATATTGATAAGGATCCAGGACATCAATCGTATTCTGAATTTTTCTTACCCCTAAAAATCCGTTGTAATTGATTGATGTTTTTGCTCTCTTACGACCGCCTTTCGTAGTGATAAGGACAACACCATTGGCTCCTCTTGCTCCGTAAATACTTGTGGAAGAGGCGTCTTTTAAAACTTCGATCGATTGAATTTCCTTAGGAGAAAGGATAGAAAGCGCATTATCCATCTGTACGCCGTCTACAATATATAATGGAGCATTGCTCCCTGTAATAGAGTTTCCTCCTCTTACTACAATATCTACGTCGGCTCCCGGTGAACCTTCACTCAGAGACACCTGTACTCCCGCCATTCTTCCCTGTATTGCTTCTGCAGCATTGGTAGAAGGCATATCTTTTATAGCTTCTGCTTTTACAGAAGAAACAGCATTGGTAACGTCTTTTTTAGAAACTTTTGTATATCCCACCAAAACCACTTCGTCGATTTTGGTTTCTTTTTCTTTCTTTGTTTCTTTTTCTTGAGCCATTGCAAGGACAGGAAGTAGAAAGACAGTTAAATATAACCACTTTACTGATTGTACTTTTTTATCCATTTTGTATCCTTATAGTTTTAATTTTGGTTGAAAGTTTTTTTTCAATCTTTGTTTTCATTGGTGGATCTTGGAAGTATTCTACTGCTTTTTTAGTGGTAAATATTTTAGAAAATCTTACACTTTCCGTAGTGCAATCGATTGCGTAATTTTTCAAGTCAAAATATTCTCGCTTCTAAACTAATATTATTTTTGAATACGCAAAGAAAAAAATATTATTTTTTCATTAATTTGAAATGAAATGCTGTAATTAATAATTAATTTTAGAATTTTAAATAGTTGTTAATCAGTTTTTTATGGATTTTTATTTTATATTTTTTTTCTTTAAATTTTTCTGTCCGGATTATAGAATAACTTAAAAAAATCTTAAAATTTACGTGTTTTTAAGACTCAGGATTTCCCCAAATTCATCATCAAGAACAAAAATTAATGCATTTTCCTGATTTTTATCAGTTTTTTAAAAGGAAATTTAGAGAGAAATTTTTTAGTGATAAAGTTTAGCCTTATTATATGTATAGAATAAATTTATTTTGAATTATGTTTACAGAATCATTATTGTTAAAGTC
>NZ_QEHP01000035.1:0-24585 GCF_003094695.1 Chryseobacterium sp. HMWF035
AGCCTGGTTTTGAATAAATTCTGCTGTAAATCGGGTTTTATTTTCCCTAACATTTTGCCGCTTTTTATACCCTAAAAATACGATTTTCTGCAATTTTTCACAATGATTTTGAACATACTTTACTTACAGCGTGTTGAAAATCAAAACATTATTACAATTCTAAGGAACAACTAAATAGCGAGTGCGGAAAGCGGGAAATAGCTCCTAAAAAATAAGAGGTTTTGAAAAAATCAGAACCTCTTATCCTATTTTATTTACGTTAAAATTACAATCCGATTACCGGCATTGATAACATTAAAATACTTTCGTTTTCTTCAAGACCATCAAGAGGTTCAATAATTCCCGGTCTGTTTGGCTGAGACATTTTCATGGTGATATCGTCTGAACCAAGAATCGTTAACATTTCCGTTAAGAATTTAGAGCTGAATCCGATATTGATATCTTCTCCGTTGTAATCACAAGGAATTTGCATATCTGCTTTGTTTGCATACTCCGTATCTTCTGCGTGAAGGTGAAGAATGTTTGCAGACAATTTAAATCTTACCTGATTAGTCGATTTATTAGACATGATGGAAGCTCTTTTAATCGCTCCTAATAAAAGATTTCTGTTGATGGTTAATACATTCGGGTTTTCTTTTGGAATTACCGCTGTATAATTAGGATATTTTCCGTCGATCAGTCTACAGATCCAAACGTGTTTTCCAAAAGTGAATTTTGCCATGTTCTCATTGAATTCGATCGTTACGTCTTCATTGGAACTTGCTAAAATATTTTTGAAAATGTTTAAAGGCTTTTTAGGCATGATGAATTCCATAGGTTCAGCATTCATCAGATCTTTTCTTTTGTATACTACCAATCTGTGAGAATCTGTAGAAACGAAGTTGGTTTCATTTTCTCCAAACTGGAACAGTACTCCCGTCATTACCGGACGAAGAGAATCGTTACTTGTGGCGAAAAGTGTATTGGTAAGGGCTTCAGATAAAACTCCTGCAGGCATGGTAACACTTTGTGCGGCATCAAATTCCGGCAATTCCGGATAATCGTCTGCGTTATCCAATGCTACGGCGAAGTTATCTTTTTCATCTAAAATCTCAAGCTGACTTCCTGTTCCTTCCGCATTGTCCTTCACAACCAACGTAAGAGGCTGTTCTCCGTAAGTCTTGATGAAGTCCTGAAAAATCTTTGCAGGAACGGCAAATTTACCCGTATCATCAGACTTTGCCTCAAGAGAAGTTACAAGAGTCGTTTCGCCGTCAGATGCGGTAATGGTAACCTGAGTTCCGTCTAATTCAAAAAGATAGTTTTCTAAAATCGGTCTCGACTGAGAGCTTGATATTACGCCACTTACAGTTTGCAAAGCCTTCTGTAGTTCACCACTTGAAATAATAAATTTCATAGATTTAAAAATAAATTTTTACAAATATAATAAATAGAAAACAGAATGAAAAGAATAATTCTGAGAGTTATTAACATCTATCAAAATAATTTTACAACTTCCCTACTCTGCTTTTTGATGCCCGAAAACATCCTAAAGCATTAAAGATAAGGATTTTCTTTTAGCAATTGACTATATTTGCAAATAAAGTTTCAATATGCGAAAACCTCCTGTACATAAGAGTTTAAGAAATGCTTTCCGGGGTGTTTTTCTCATGATGAAGCATGAAAGAAATTTTCAGCTTGAATTTGCCGCTTTCCTTGTTAATGTGTTTCTGATTTTTTACCTGAATCTTTCTTCTACAGATACTATTTTAATTTTAATGGTTTCCTTCGGCGTTTTAGCGACTGAAATTCTGAATACTGCTATTGAAAAAATCTGCGATTTTATTCACCCTGATTTTGATAAAAGAATTGGTTTCATCAAAGATATTTCCGCCGGAGCCGTAGTTTTGATGGCTATTTTATCAGTTATGGTCGGAGTTATGGTCTACTGGAAATATGTTTCAGGATTTCTTCAGCAGTTCTGAAGGTTGTTTATAAATATTTTTCTATAATCGGAATGGCAATTTCAGCCATGATTCCATAACCTTTTTCGTTGGGATGAATGCCGTCTTCTGAAAGCAGGATTTCTTTATCCTGCAGAAAAGCAGAATGAAAATCTATATAATTCAGAGAATTTTCTCTGGCAATTTGTTTTAGAATCTGATTGTATACCAAAACCTCATCATTTGTTCTTAATTTTCCGGAGGCAGTGATAATTCCGTCTAATTTTTCAGCCATTGGAAGAATGCTTATTAAGTAAATTATTGGTGAATATTTTTCTACTTCCTGAACCGCCTTTAATATATTTTCCCTGAACTTTTCCGGATTTACAAGGTAATTATCTTCTTTTACAGCCAGATCGTTTGCGCCGTATCCCAGAAAAATAATATTTCCTTCATCTGAATTTCTTGCTGCCATTTCGGAAGAAATTCTTTTTACCAAACCTTCTGTTGTTTCGCCGCCGATTCCAAGGTTGAAAATAATCAGTTCTTTGATTCCTTCATTGTATTTTTGCAGAGCATATCTTTTCAGAATATCGACCCAGCCCCCAAAAACGCCATCGTATTCTCCATAAGTGATGCTGTCGCCAAAAAATAATCCGTACATAGTTTAGGCAAATGTTAATTGTTCAATTAAAAATCAATCCAAAATTAGGGTAATATTTTTATGCGATTCTATAATTTCTATTAAAATTTCAAATAGCGTTTGTCCGTTTCCATTAATTAAATCATCCAGTTTTTGCTGAATCAATGTAACGTTGAAAGGTTTCCCCTGTCGGATTTTATTTTCATAAAATTGTTTGGTGAGATCAAAACCTAAATCTTCTTTTGATTTTCGAGAATCTTTCCAGATAATTTCACCTTCGTATCCATACAAAATATCATCAAAACCATCTAAAGTTCCGACTTTCCAATCCTCATCTTTCAAAAAAAGTAATGAAGCTTCTTCATAGAACGCTTCCAGATTTGAAAAATGACTGCCATTGATGACAGTCATTTTGTTTTTATGATGTTGCTTGTTCATATACTCAATATCAAAATTTTGCTTCCTTTTAAATAAGCTATCCTTTTTAAAATTACAAAAAATTAATTATTTAAAGATGGGTATGAATTTTAAATCACCTATATATATTGTATCGATCTCTGAAATTTTAAAACTTTCCTTATTGTTTTCGAAAAGCTGTTTGGAATAGTCTTTCTTTTGATATTTATAATATTTTTCTACGCTCTGCGGATTCGCCTTAAATACAAAACCTGTAACGGAATCAATTTTTAAGTCTGTCGTCAGCTTTCTGTTCATTTCATTTAGGATCAGAGGTTCTACTTCTGCGTTAGGTTTTGGATTCAATGCAGAGACTGTAAACTCAGAAACCGGCTCTGTTTTTACTTCTGGCTCCGGTTCATTGTAAACAATTTGTTTTTCAGGCTCTTTAAAAAACTGAAACCATGCTAAACCTGAAACTGCAGCGAGTAAAAAAACAGAAAGAATGATTGTTGCTGTTTTAAAAATATTGGACTGCTCTGTTTCCGCTTCTTTTCTACCGAAGTTGCTGTAATAAGAAGATGAATATACAGGAATTTCATGTTCCCGAACTGATCTTGGCTGCGAAACAGAATCCAATTCCGGTATTCCTAAGTTTCTGACGTTTTCTAAAAAAGTATTTTTATCTGCCTTGTAAGACTGCGTTATATTATTTAACATAAGACTGTCGGCGGTTTTCAACTGGTTAAGAAATTCATCAATTTTATGAGAGAATGCATAATAAACTTCGTTTAATTTCTCTAAATTTTTCTCAGATTCTTCTATCTTCCTGCCGTTAGAAAGTTGCAGTTCTTTGTTTCTTTCAATTTTAGATTTAAAATCTTCACCATTTTGTTTTCTGGAATTTTCCCATTTTATTTTTTCATTTTCAAATTCCGTAACGGTTTCCTGTATTTTACGTTTTCTTTCGTCGTTCAGTTTTTTGATTTCATTTTCAAACCCATCTTTCTGAACAAACTGAAAAATATTTTTCTGATGAACAAATTTTGCAATGTCCGAGCTTTCTGTGAAGTAAATTGTGTCATATACATTCAGCAGATCAACAGCTTTTTTCAGAATTATCTGTAATGCGGAAGGATTGGTTTCACAATATACCATCAGTTGACGGTTTGTACTCTGTACCGAATCGAAAATATCTATTTTTCTCAGATTAAAATTTATCTTATCAAAATCTGCAGGTTTACCAATTGAGAAATTTTCTGAGTGATTTACCGTAAGTGTATCGTTCTGAACGTTTCTGCTGATAAGATTGGAGTGGAATTCATTAAGACAACTAACGGTAATATTTTCTTCTGCAATTTCGTCTGTAAACATAATACTGGAGCCGATAAAAGATCCTTCCCGCGCCGAAGTAGGTTCTTTGGCATAAGTATAAATGGTGTAGGTTATTATATAAGAACCATCTTTATATTCTTTCCGTAGAGAATACAGTTTACTGTTCGGATAAATAAGTACAGCTCCTCTTATGTCTAAAGTCTTTATTTCTACGGGTGTTCCTGCAAAAAAAGTCTGGGTAAAGCCATTGGGATTTCCAAAAGTTCCGAATGCAATTAAATTAACACTGCTCATTAATTTGTAAGACTAAATTTTATACGTTCCCAAAAAGTTCCTTCATAAGACAGCGGATAACCCACGATGCTTTCGTACAGCCATTCTGATAACTTCTGCGCTCTGTCTAAATTCAGAATGGTTATCTGATTGGTTTCTTCATTAAGCTCTCCCACGGTGTAGAATGTTCTTGCCAGACCATAGGTATCCATTGCAGTAGAAGTCATCGGAAGCCTTTCCTGAATAAAATAATCTAGCTCCGCCGAGGCTTCCACATTGGCTCTTCCGGATTTATCCCATTTTGAGATGACCAGAATAATATTGACGGATTTTAATTTTTTCTCATACTTTTCAAGCTTATTTAAAAAAGTGTTGATTAAAATATCATCTTTATGTGCGCTTTCATAGCTTGTAACAATTATAAATGTAAGAGGAAGATTGGCAGAAAGATAGGTTTCTATGCTGCTGTGATAGCTCCCTCCCCTTTTTATTTCGTTGTGATTTTCTCCTGAAGTTTCTAAAAAAGTAAGGTTAATGGGATTTATTTTCTTAGATTTATTGTTAGGTTCGAAAACAAGATCCAGTCTTGTCACCTGATCTTTTACTGTTCCTGCAGGTAAAATTCCTTTACTGATATTTTCAAAAAAATCATACAGAAGGCTTTCTGCTTCAGCGGTATTTGGTGTCCCTATTTTGGGTCTTATAACCCCTGCTTTCGATCTGAGATAATAAAGCATTGTTGCCAAAATAACAGATTTTCCGGAAGAAGCAGTTCCGAAAAAAAACACGAAATTGCTATCTTTATTTTTAATTTCCGAGACATTGCCTTTTGCAATAGGAACAAAACGATCGTTCACAGCTTCTTTGTTATGGTCTAAAGACAAAGGCTTCAGTACATCTTCTTCATCAAAAGTCAAAGGTTTAAGAACTTCCTGATCTTTATCAAAAGACAATGGTTTCAAAGGTTCATTTTCCCATTCCATATTTTATACTTTGTATTAGATTATTGTTTTTCCGCCGCGTTTGCTGGTAAATATACTTTCGCTGCTGTTTCCTGTATTTCTGTTAGTTTCTGTTGGCATTAAAAGAATGATAAACATAATACCGAAATCCAGTAATATGCATCCTGCTAAAACAACCAACTGAAACATTCCGAAATTCTTGATGGCATGGCTGAAAGCATATCCTATTTTTCCTACTTCTTGCGTTTCAGAATGGGTAGGCTCAAATTTCAGTTTATCTTTTCCCAAAATAGATTCTGCTTTTGATCCGAGTCTGTTATACTCTGTTAAAGATTTATCAATCTGTCCCTGAGCCATTAGGTTTATTACATCAGGATTCATCTGTAAAAGATTCTGAATTTCTTTATTCCATCGTAATGAAGCATTATTAATATCACTCATCAGATTTTTTTCTTCCGGAGTAAGGTTATAAACCATCTGTACGATCTGTTCTTCCATTCTGTCGGCAAGATCTGCATATCCGTCAGGAGTTTCACTTACAGGTGTAAGAGGTGTTACTTTTTTGCCGATCATTTTTTCAATTCTTGCAATAATCTGCCTTGCTTCCGGTCCGATCCCGACATTTTTAGGGTCACTGATCTGAATTTTCAAAAGATTTAATTCACTTCGGATCGCCTGTCTTGTCTTAGCATCGGGGACGGAATAATTCAGCTTAGATTCTACATCCGTTTCCAGCGCACTGAATTTTTCGTTAACATTACGCAGTTCTGTTGTATAAATATCGGTTCTCATAAACCTTGTATACAATGCATTAAAATTGGCAACGAAACAAAATGAAGCAAAGAAAAAATAGATCCAGCTTAGTGAAGACGGAGACTGTCCGCTGGTTTTTGCCCTTCTTATCTGCCAAAGTAAAAAAAGCAGGATAAGAGAAAGCACCAAAGCAATAACAACGGAGCTCCCTCCAAAAATCTGCTGTAAACCGAGCCAGGTCTGGTAAAAACTAACACCGATAAGCATTACAGCTAAAATACCGAGAAATAAATCGGTTGCAGTAATTTTTGTTTTCATAGTTAAAATTTTTGTTTAAATCTTTATTTACAGCGGCAATTTATTACGGTTTTCAGCATTTTCTTTACGGTTTTCCGTAAATCAGGAAAAATTACGGTAAAAAGAAAAATGCCTTCGTTACGTAACGAAGGCATTTTGTTATTTATTGATGGCCTTTTACTTGAAGTACTCCACTCCATTTTTAAAGATGTTGTGATAATTTGCGGTTGGAATATTTTTAAACAGACCTTCTGCAAAACGTTCCGGATGTCCCATTCTTCCGAAAATTTTTCCGCAAGGACTGGTGACACCCTCAATTCCGAATAATGAATTATTAGGATTGAAAGGCATTCCGTGAGCAATATTTCCTTCTAAGTCTAAATATTGAGTGGCAATCTGTCCGTTTTCATACAACTTCTGAATTTCCGCTTCCGAAGCCATGAAACGACCTTCACCGTGAGAAATCGGGATGGTGAAAACCTGATCTTTCATTCCTTTTAACCAAGGCGATTCGCCATTTACGACTTTTACATTGACCATCTGGGAAATATGTCTTCTGATCGCGTTGTGAGCCAACGTCGGTGAATTTTCATCCAAATCTTTGATTCTTCCGTAAGGCAATAATCCGGATTTAACCAACGCCTGAAAACCGTTACAGATCCCGATAATCATTCCGTCTCTGTCGAGCAGTTCGTGAACGGCATTTCTCATCTTCTCGTTTTTCAAAACGTTAACGATGAATTTTGCAGAACCATCCGGTTCGTCACCCGCTGAGAACCCTCCTGAGAAAGCCAGAATCTGAGAAGTTTTGATTTCTTCAACCCAAGCATCAATACTTTCATCCAGCAATTGGTGATTGATGTTGATTAATGGTAAACTGCTGATTACAGCGCCTTCTTTTGCGAAAGCGTTCAATGTATCGTATTCGCAGTTTGTTCCCGGGAAAACAGGCGCAAATACTTTTGGCTGAGCGATTCCGTGTTTTTTAATAATGATATTTCTTGGGTTGACTGAATTTAATTTTTCATCAATTTCAACCGTTATTTTTTCTTTTTCAACTGTTGGGAAAAGGTTTTCGAAGGTGTTCGTGTTTGCGGCTAATAATTTGTCTATGGTTGTTGATTGATTGTTGATCGTTAAAACTTCGTCTGAAACAACTTGACCTATCAATTGAAGATTTACAGAACTTAATTCTTCTTTAGATTCTATAATTAAGCTACCAATATTTTTAGCTAATAAAGAATTTGTCACATTGAGCGGAGTCGAAATGTCAGCGCCTAATCTGTTTCCAAAGCTCATTTTTGCCAAAGCAACCGCTACTCCGCCTTCTTTTACGGTTTTTACAGAAACGATTTTTCCTGCTTTGATATTTTCGAAAATAAATTCATAAATATCTTTTAAAGCATCATAGTTTGGAAGTCCGTTTTCCTGAGCGATATGATTGAAGAAATATAGTTTGTTTCCTTCGTTTTTAAATTCAGGAGAGATAATATTTTTCTTTTCTCCGTTTGCACAGGCGAAAGAAATTAATGTTGGCGGCACATTCAGATCCTGATACGTTCCACTCATTGAATCTTTACCTCCGATAGCTGCCAATCCGAAATTGATCTGAGCATCATAAGCTCCCAACAAAGAAGCCAATGGTTTTCCCCACTTTTCAGGATTCTGACCTAGTTTCTCAAAATATTCCTGAAAACTGAATCTGATATTTTTATAATCGCCCCCCATTGCAACGATTTTCGCCACACTTTCTACAACAGCATAAGAAGCTCCTAAAAGTGAGTTTTGCTTTGAAATTTCTGCATCGAATCCCCAACTCGCTAAAGAAACGGTTTCAATATCTTTTGCACCAATGATTGGCAATGTCTGAACACTTCCTTCCATTAAAGTCTGCTGATATTTTCCACCCAAAGGCATCGCAACCGTAATCGCACCAATCGATGAATCGAACATCTCCAATAAACCTTTTTGAGAGGCAACGTTTTTATCTGCAAGGATTTTCAGGAAATTCTCTTCATTGAATGCTAAAGTTTCTTCTTTCAATTCATTAAGATGTGTAATCTTAACTTCTTGGCTTTTAGAACACCCGTTTGTATCCAGAAATTCTCTTGAAAGGTCAACAATTTTATCGCCTTTCCAGAACATCTGCATTCTTCCTGAATCTGTTACTTTTGCTACCTCAACAGCAACAATGTTTTCAGCCTCACAGAATTTGATGAACTGTTCTTTATCTTTTGGTTCTACTACAACCGCCATTCTTTCCTGAGATTCAGAAATAGCAAGCTCGGTTCCGTTTAACCCTTCATATTTTAAAGGTAAAACATCTAAATTAACTTCTAAAGAATCTGCGATTTCGCCAATGGCAACAGAAACTCCGCCTGCTCCGAAATCATTTGATTTTTTAATCAGTCTCGTTACTTCAGGATTTCTGAACAATCTCTGAATTTTACGTTCTTCAACGGCATTTCCTTTCTGAACTTCAGAACTCATCGTGTGGATTGAAGTTTCGTCCTGTTCTTTCGAACTTCCGCTTGCACCTCCAACTCCGTCACGACCTGTTGCTCCTCCTAAAATAATGATTGAATCACCAGCTTCAGGTTTTTCACGTCTTACCCAATCTACAGGAACCGCTCCGGCAACGAAACCAACTTCCATTCTTTTTGCTTTGTAGCCTTCGTCATAAATTTCAGAAACCATTGTTGTCGCCAAACCGATTTGGTTCCCGTAAGAAGAGTATCCGTTTGCCGCCTGTTTTGTGATTGTTTTTTGAGGCAATTTTCCCGGTAATGTTTTATCAACCGGCTCCAAAACATCCGCTGCACCCGTTAATCTCATCGCTTGGAAAACAAAAGAACGCCCAGACAAAGGATCTCTGATCGCACCACCTAAGCAAGTTGAAGCACCGCCAAAAGGTTCTATTTCTGTCGGGTGATTGTGGGTTTCGTTTTTGAATAATAAATACCAAGGCTCTTTTTTACCATCGTATTCAGCTTCGATTTGGATTGTACAGGCGTTGATCTCGTCAGAAACCACAAGGTTTTCCAAATTGCCTGTTTTATGGAAATATCTTCCGCAAACTGTTGCCAGATCCATTAAGGAAATAGGTTTCAATTCGCGTCCTAAGAATTTTCTTTTTTCGATATAATCATTGAAAATGGTTTCCAATGTATTTTTAAACTGTCCATCGAATTCGATATTTGACAGTTCGGTTTCAAATGTTGTGTGACGACAGTGGTCGCTCCAATAGGTGTCTAAAACTTTAAGTTCCGTTTCTGTAGGATTTCTCTGTTCCGATTTAAAATATTCCTGAATGAATTTTAAATCGTCTAAACCTAAAGCAAAACCGTGATTATTAAAGAATTCCTCAAGCTGAGCATCATCAAAATTGATAAAACCTTCATGAACAATAACTTTTGACGGTGTTTCTTCCGCAGGAATGTTTAAAGTTGATAAATCTTTTTCCTGAGATTCCACTTTATTGATTAAAAGGTCTTTGATTTTCACCAAATCAGATTCGGAAATACCTTCGAATTCGATCAGCTTTCCGCTTCTTACTTTAGACTTCTCATTTCCCGTTAATAAAGCAATGCACTGTTGCGCAGAATCTGCACGCTGATCGTATTGCCCCGGTAAAAATTCCAATGCGAAATAAATTCCCTGTGCAGGATTTTCTTCGATTAAAATATCAGTAACCGGATCTACGAAAGTGCTGTTAACCACTTTTTGGAATTCGCCGTCATTTAATCCGAAAATATCGTACACGTTGTATACTTTTACTTTTTGGATGGACGGAATAACCGCTTTTACTTCATCAAAAATTTTTGGACTTTCTACATCGAAAATTCCTCTTTTTTCTACGAAAATTCTTTTGTTTTGAGACATTAGATGTCAGTTTTATTTAGATTTATTTATTTTTTAAATTAATCAACGGAATGATTTTAAATCAGCATACATTGATTAGATAGCAGTCCTACGGACTGCGGATTTCATATTTATTTGCATTCTTACTACACAGATAACATTCCTACGGAATGATATTCATTATAATTTTAAAGAAGATTCCGTTAGGAATCATATCTGTGTAGAAAATTATATTGTCAGAGATAGCGCAGTCCGTAGGACTGCTATTTTTCTTTATTAAAAAATCATTTTACAATAAAAAATTAACTCAATTCATCATAAAATTCAAATAAATATTCATTCTTAAATTCAATTTCAAATGCGTTCAGCATCTCCATATATTCTTCTCTGAAACTCTTCTTCGAATGATGTTTTTCCTGATTCAGAATATAATTTACAACTTTATCCTTTTGGCTTTTTGCATAGGAAAATGCACCATAACCTTCCTGCCAGAAAAATTTTCCTAAACACAATTTCCTGTCATTAATAAAATTTGAGGATTCAATTTTAACCGTTTTAATCAGTTCCGGAATTGTAACCTGCAAATTCTTATAACTGAAGAAGATATGAATATGGTCTGGATTTGCATAAATAGCTAATACTTTTTGATTTTTATTGCTAAATATGCCACAAATATATTTTTCAATTTCTTCTCGTACTTCTGATTTAATTTTAATATCACGTCCTTTTGTAGCAAAGACAACCTGAATGTAAATTTGTGTATAGGTGTTGGGCATAAAATTTTATTTTCATCACTTCTTCAAAGGTAAATTATCTTTGTCAAATTCCCAATGAATACAGATTTAGTTTTTAAAGAAAACAAATTCGTATACCAATCTTTTTGCTACACAGATAACAGTCCTATGGACTGCAAACGCCTCTTTATTTATTATCTACACAGATGATATTCCTCTGGAATGTTTATAATATTACAATTCTTCAAGTTGATTCCGTTAGGAATCTTATCTGTGTAGAAAATTTATTGTAATAACGTTGCAGTCCGTAGGACTGCTATCTCATCAAACCAAATCTTAAAAAATATGCAGCCCAAAAAGACTGCATATTGATTTATACTTTAAGATCAGCTTCTAATCCTATCAAATCTTTGTTGGCATCAATAATCGGCTGAACTTCATTGGCAATGAATTCTTCCGTTTGTATTGGTGCAAAACCGATGAAGTTTTTAGGATCAAGAACTTCTTTTAATTTTGATTTATCCAGTTTTAATGAATCGTCGTTCAGGATTCTTTCGATAAGATCATTTTCCTTACCTTCTTCTTTCACCTTTTTAGACGCTTCCATGGAATGAACTCTAATCACTTCGTGAATTTCCTGACGGTCACCTCCAGCTTTCACTTCTTCCATGATGATGTATTCTGTCGCCATGAAAGGAAGTTCTTCCATAATATGTTTGTTGATTCTGTTCGGATAGACCACAATTCCGTTCATGATGTTATTCCAAATTAACAGAATCGCATCAACAGCTAAAAAAGCCTGAGGAATGGTTAATCTTTTGTTTGCAGAATCGTCCAATGTTCTTTCAAACCATTGCGTTGAAGCTACCATTGCAGAACTAGTCGTTAAAGACATAACGTATTTTGCCAATGCTCCGATTCTTTCGCTTCTCATTGGATTACGTTTGTAAGCCATTGCAGATGAACCGATCTGGTTTTTCTCGAATGGTTCTTCAATTTCTTTCAGATTTTGAAGCAAACGTAAATCATTGGTGAATTTATGAGCCGATTGAGCGATATTTCCTAATAAAGCGACTACTTTAGCATCTATTTTTCTGTCGTAAGTCTGTCCGGAAACGCCAAAAACTTTCTCGAAACCAAATCTTTTTGACAATTCCTTATCTAAATGTTTTACTTTGGAATAATCACCGTTGAAAAGCTCTAAGAAACTCGCAGCCGTTCCTGTTGTTCCTTTTACCCCTCTGAAACGTAAAGTTTCTAAGAAGAAATCAAGCTCTTCGATGTCAAGGACTAAACTCTGAAGCCAAAGGGTTGCTCTTTTTCCAACCGTTGTTAACTGAGCTGGTTGGAAATGTGTAAATCCTAAGGTTGGTAAATCTTTATATTGAATTGCAAAATCCGCTAAGTTTTTAATAACGTTAACCAACTTTTTCTTTAAGATTAAAAGTCCGTCACGGATCTGAATTAAATCTGTATTATCCCCTACAAATGCGGAAGTTGCCCCCAAATGAATAATTCCTTTTGCTGAAGGTGCTACATCACCATATGTATGAACGTGAGCCATTACATCGTGTCTGAACTTTTTCTCGTACTCCGCTGCTTTATCGTAATCGATGTTTTCTGCATTGGCTTTCAATTCGGCGATTTGCTCGTCTGTAATGTCAAGACCAAGATCTTTTTCGATTTCAGCAAGGGCAATCCAAAGCTTTCTCCAGTTCTGGAATTTATTGTTATGAGAAAAGTTAAACAACATTTCTTCGCTTGAATAGCGTTCTTCCAATGGATTTTTGTAGGAATTCATTCTTTTCTTTTACTTTTTTTAGATATGCAAAAATAAGGTTTTTCAGCGAGAGAGAAAAATTCATGCTGCTGATTTACGATTTTTAAATAATTTCAATCCAAAAACTTCTTTTTAACGGGGTTAAATTGATATTTATGAACAATTTTTACAAATCACCCTAAATACAATAGCCCCGATTGTAATGAAAATCCTTTTTTGTAAAAAAAGATTGCAATGGAGAGCGGGAAACAGCTCCAAGAAAAAGATTGGCTAATGAATGGTTAATTATTGATGATTGACAGAGTACTGTTTAGAAATTTCATAAGAAATCCTACTTGAGAATAAACAAAAAAAGCCACTCATCCGAATGGCTTTTAAATTTACTGATAGATTACCACATCATTTTTTTTAATCTGATAACCTGTTTTTTTATAAGGAACTAAAACGTAGCTGTCTTTGATATGTTTTCCGCTTTTCCAGAGTTTGCTTTTTCCCTGTCTGTCGAGAATAATGCTGTTTGCGCTTTCGTCCAGAATAAAAATTTCGGCTTTTTTCATATTTTTACTGAAGATAACTGCCGTTGATGTAGTGTAGCTTTTATCTGAACTCACTTCTTTTAATTTAATTTTCTGTTCAAAAACTCTTACGCAATCATTTTTGATCTGAGAATAGGTATAACCTGCGGAAGCTTTGCAGCCATGAACATCTTTGTCTCCGCCTACAACATGCGTTTGCTGTGCAAAGACTAATGAACCCAGGAAGATCATACCAAATAAAGTTGTTTTTTTCATGTTTTTAAATTTTAAGTTTTCAATCGGTTCAAAATTATGCCAAAGAACCTTATGAGTTGCTATGTATTCAAAAATACAAAAAAAGCCACTCTAATTGAGTGGCTTATATGATTTATTTTGTCCAGTTGATTTTGGAATGTTTCACATAGGATGAGTTGGTTCCGATCATGATATCAAATTCACCCGGTTCCCAGTCGTATTTCAGATCTCCGTTGTAGAATTTCAGGTTTTCCGGAGTAATATCGAAGGTAACTTTTTTAGATTCCCCTTTTTTCAGCATTACTTTCTGGAAGCCTTTCAGTTCTTTTACGGGTCTTGTAATGCTTCCTACCATATCTCTGATATAAAGCTGAACGACCTCTGCTCCATCATAATTTCCGGTATTCGTTACAGTAACAGATGCCTGAATGGTCTGATTTCCTTTTGGATTAGCATTGGAAACTGTAACATCAGAATAATTGAATTTTGTGTAGCTTAATCCATAACCGAAAGGATACAACGGCGTGTTACACTCATCCATATAATTGGAACGGAATCTCTGGTACTCGCATTTATCAACCAATTTCTGATCTAACGGGCGTCCTGTATTTTTAGCATTGTAATAGATTGGAACCTGTCCCAAACTTCTTGGGAAAGTCATCGGCAATTTTCCTGAAGGATTTACTTTTCCAAACAGTACATCAGAGATTGCATTTCCTGCTTCGGAACCTGCAAACCAGACATTAAGAATTGCATCCGGAGTATCTTTAATGTTTGTTAAGGCTAAAGGACGACCTGTGAAAAGAACTACTGCAATTGGCTTTCCTGTCTTTTTTAGTTCATTTAAAAGATCTACCTGAGACTGAGGAATGGTAATTTCTGTTCTTGAAGACGATTCTCCGCTCATTTCAGCAGATTCTCCGATTGCCAGAACAATAACATCGGATTTATTGGCAACATCTACCGCTTCTTTTAATAAAGCTTCTTTTGAACGGTTGTCTCTGTCGGTTTTTTTACCGTGCGCTGCATAGATATCTTCCAGTTTCGCATCATAATCAATATTTGCTCCTTTTGCAGAAAGGAATTTCACTTCTTTACCGAAGTTTTCCTGTAATCCCTGCATAAGATTAACGGCTTTCTCATGTTTTGCTGCCACACTCCATGTTCCTGCCATGTTCAGAGAGTTATTTACCAATGGTCCGATTACGGCAACGGTTCCTGATTTCTTTAAAGGCAATACCTGATTGTCGTTCTTCATCAAAACCATGGATTGTGCTGCCACATTTCTGGCAATGTTGCGGTTTTCCATATTGTACACCTCTTTTGCTGCCAGTTTTGCATCTCCGAATTTATACGGATCTGAAAATAGTCCTAAATCGTATTTCGCCTCAAGAATTCTTTTTGCTGCCATATCGATTTCAGCCTGAGTTATTTTTCCTTCTGCTAAAGATGTTTTTAACGTCGTTAAAAAACCTTCACCCACCATATCCATGTCTACACCCGCTTTTAAAGCCAATGCGGAAACTTCCTGAAGATTTCCCATCCCGTGATCTACCATTTCGTTGATTCCGGTGTAGTCGGTTACCACAAAACCTTTGAAGTTCCATTTGTTTCTTAAAACTTCGGTTTGCAGCCATCTGTTTCCTGTTGCGGGAACTCCGTCTACTTCGTTGAAAGAAGCCATTACAGAAGCTACTCCGGCATCAACCGCTGCTTTGTAAGGCGGAAAATATTCGTTGAACATTCTTACGTGGCTCATATCCACTGTGTTGTAGTCTCTTCCTGCTTCACCTGCGCCGTACAGCGCGAAATGTTTAACACAAGCCAGAATATTGGTTCCGTTGGCAAGATCTTTTCCCTGATAACCGTATACCATGTTTTTGGCCACTTCACTTCCTAAATACGGATCTTCACCGGAACCTTCGGAAACTCTCCCCCATCTTGGTTCGCGGGAAATATCCACCATTGGCGAGAATGTCCAGTTGATTCCGTCTGAAGCGGCTTCTTTAGCGGCTATTCTTGCAGACTGCTGCACCAAATTCATATCCCATGAAGCGGCTAATCCTAATGGAATCGGGAAAGTGGTTTCGTAACCGTGGATGACGTCCATTCCGAAAATCAATGGAATTTTAAGACGGCTGTTTTCCACTGCCACTTTCTGAACTGCTCTGATTTTATCTGCTCCTTTTATATTGAAAAGTCCTCCTACTAAACCCTGTTCGATTTTTTTTCCGATGTCTGAACTTTTAGCCAAACCGGTAGTAAAATCTCCTGAACTTGGTAGATTGAGCTGCCCGATTTTTTCATCTAAAGTCATTTTCGACAAAAGATTATCTACGAAAGCTTTCTTTTTAGACTGATACTGAGCCGTCTGATACGACTGAACGGGCTTCGTTACCATTTCCTGCGCCGAAAACACAGGTGCTAATGCTAGAGCCGCAATTACAATTAACTTTTTACTCATAACTTCTTCATTTTTTAAGGAATTCGTGAATCTTCGATTTCATAAATCTATCTTCTTTAATTAGTTTATTATTTTTCTGTTGGATAAACGCAGAGGCGCAAAGTTATTTTGATAAACTTTATGTTTTTAAGGCGCAAAAGGCACTTCGACAAACTCAGCATAAACTATTAACTCAGCAAGGGCTTCTCGTTTAAATATTTACACTAAATTATTTTTCTTTTCTTTTTGACAGCATCCATTCGTATAATTTAGGATTGGAATACGTTGAATCCCAGGAATTATGATTGTCATTCGAGAAAATCGTTAATTCGGCAGAGGGATTTACAGGATGCAGTGCCTGATAAAAATTAAATGCATTTTCAGGTAAAACGACATCATCCATTCCGCCATGAAAGATTTTCATATTCAGATTTTTGTACTGATGGATGTTGGCGTACATTACTCTGTCTGTAGGCGCGCAAACCGGAACGACCGCCGCAAACATTTCGGGATGTTCCATTGCTAGTTTCAGTGTTCCCCATCCTCCCATTGAAAGTCCGGTAAGATAGATTCTTGAAGGATCCACTTTGTATTTTGACTGAATTTCTTTTATTAAATTATAAACTGTTTCTGTATCCCACCATGTATTTTCAGGACATTGAGGTGCTAAAATCGCCACCGGTTCTTTTATTAAGTTTTTATAGGTAAACGGACTGTGGGCTTTTACGATTTCCAAATTATTGCCTCTTTCTCCGGAACCGTGAAGAAAAACAATAAGCGGAACGTTTCCTTTTGCATTCTGAGGAAAATCCAGTATGTAAGAAATTTTTTCCTGTCTTTTTATTTCTTTATTGAGTTCTGCTTTTATTTCCTGCGCATTTGCTTTTAAAGAAAATAAAAACGGCAGCAACAAAGCGTATTTTAGTTTATATTTCATATCAGAATTTTTAAGTTTTGGTTGTTCCAATTTAACCATTCTTTTTTTAATAGCCCCGATTGCAGCATTTGTCTGAGCTCATTTTCGGGATTCGGCGGCGGCTTCGCCGCCGCCGAATCCCGAAAATAGCGAGTGCGGAAAGCGGGAAACAGCTTCTAAAAAAAATTATTTAATATGATATTTTTCCGATTTGAAGCTTAATTTCTTTAATCCCTGCTGAATTTCAGGTGCACTCATGAATAGTTTCCACAAAAATCCGGTTCTGTAATTTTCTATCATTGGAGCAATCGTTCCCTGATCAATCGCGAGATATCTTGGCGTTGTCCAGTTATTGTAATGAATGGACGTTGCATCGTAAGGTCCGGCTGAGCCAATAAATTCAGGTTTTTGGGTGTAAATAAATCTTAAAAAATCCATTGATTCTTTTGGAGAATACGGAAAACTGCTCAACGCCGCAGTAGGAGTAATTACCCCACGGTCATTTTGCGGAAAATGTGCATCATATCCTGCGCTTCCGTCCTCGTTTCTTGAATAACTGGCTGTTAATCCCCAATAATTGGGTCCATATCCTTTCCAGTTTTTGGGATTTTCAACGCAATATTTGTAATCAATAAGAACCTGATTTTTATTTAAATCAAAATAGTTTTTGATTAATTTATCTGATAAGTTCGTCGGATCCAGACCGATATAGGAATAATGCGCCCAAAATAAAGGTCCTCCGTATTCTGCTGCGCCATTGTGCTTTACGTACATCAGCAAACCATATTTTTCTTTATCTGAAAGGTAGGTTCCGTTTCTTGTCCAGCCTTTGTAATAGGTTTCGGCATCGATCGGATAAGTAGGTGACGAAGCGGCTAAAATATAGGTAATTAAACATTCATTGTAGCCTTCCAACGGGAAGTTCATTTCCCACTGATAATCGGGCGACCAATGCCAGTAAAGGACTTTCTGTCCACCTTTTGTATACCAGTTCCATTGGATGCCTTTCCAAAGCTCGTCACATTTTTTGGCTAAAGCTTTTTCTTCAGTATTTCCGTTTTTAAAATATTCGCGAACCATTAAAATTCCTGAAGTTAAAAAAGCGGTTTCTACCAGATCTCCTCCATTGTCTTTTTTTCCGAACGGAACCGTTTTTCCAGTTTCGCCATTGATCCAGTGTGACCAGGCTCCTTTGTGACGATCTGCTTTTGCAAGAAAATCCATCATGGTAGTCAATCTTTTCACCGCATCTTTTCTTGGGATAAATCCTCTTTCTACGCCGACTAAAATGGTTGCCAATCCAAATCCTGATCCTCCTGTCGTCACAACATGTTTATCATTATCCGGATAGATATTATCTTCGTGATAACGTTCTCTTCCCAACATTGAATTGGGCTCTGCATAATCCCAAAAATACTTTAAAGCATCTTTTTGCACCTTATCCATTAACTGCTCGTCTGTGATATTGCTTTTTACAATCTGAACTTTTGAAACTTCCTGCATGGAAGTCTGTGAGTTCTTACACGAAACCGAGAGTGATGATATAGTGATGACTGAAAGTATTATCCTTTTCATAATTTAATTTTGTTTAAAATCCATACTGTGTAGAATGGAATCCTAATTTTATTAATCCCTGCTTAACATCGGGCGCATTCATAAATAACTGCCATAAAAACTGGCTTTTATAATTTTCTACCATTGGTGCAATCGTTCCCTGATCTATTGCTAAATATCTTGGCGTAACCCAATTATAATGAACAGAATAAGCATCATAAGGTCCAGCTACACCTACATATTTATTATAATTTTCATTATACAGAAATCTTAGCATATTCATACTTTCTGCAGGTGTGTAAGGCATACTTGATAATGCTGCTGTGGGAGAAATAATTCCTAAATCGTTATTTGGCTGATGTGCCGCGTAATCATCTCCTCCTGTATTAGGATTTCTGGAATAACTAGCAGTAAGCCCCCAACTTTTTGAATTATAACCCTGCCATCCTTTCGGATTGGCAACGCAATACTGATACATTATTTTAGCATGATTGGTTGTGGCATCGCCATAATTTACATATTCATCGGACAAGCCTCTCGGATCCAGTCCTAAAAATGAATAATGCGACCAAAACATCGGACCTATTGTGCCATTCGCACCATTATGATTCACCACAACAGGTAATCCAAACTGAGATCCTGTATTTTTTATACTTCCGCTTCTAGCCCATCCCTGCTGATAAACAGGTTTATCGATTGAGTAATTTGGAGATGCAGCAGCCATGATATAGGTAATTAACGTTTCATCAAAACCTCTTAACGACATATTCATCTGCCAATCGTAATTGGGAGACCAATGCCATGTAAGCATATTGGGAGCTGCGGGGTTTTGTGTGTACCAGTTCCATTCAATTCCTTTCCATAGCGCATCGGCTTTTTGAGAAATTGCCAGTTCTGAAGCATCTGAAGAGTTTTTAAAATATTCTCTCACACAGATCAGTCCCTGTGCAAGAAATGAAGTTTCAACCAAATCTCCTCCGTTATCTTTCTGACTGAAAGGCACAACCTGACCGTTGGTTCCATTGATCCAATGCGGCCATGCTCCATGAAAACGATTGGCATTCTGAAGGAAATTAAGTGATGTTGTCAATCTGGAAACCGCTTCTGCTCTGGAAATATATCCGTTTTTAATACCTACTAAAATGGTCATGAGTCCAAAACCTGAACCACCGGTTGTCACAATATTTGCATCCTGAGAAGGATTATCGGTATGATATCGTTCTCTTGCCAATTTTGATCCTGATTCGGCGTAATCCCAAAAATACTTTAAAGCATCTTTTTGTACCATTTCGATGAGTTGTGCATCGGTGTAGTTGTTGGTGGGAGTTTCCTGACTCTGTTGGTTGCTGTTACTTATAGTATCTTCAGAAGAACAACTGCCACATAAATATATGGCAGTTGTTAATATTATAAAATTTTTAATTCTCATGAGGCTTAGTATCCAGGATTCTGAACAAGCACCCCATTGCTTTGATTGATTGCGTTTTGTGGTATTGGGAATACATCGTTTTTCCCGGCAACAAATCCGTAGCTTGCCAGAGCACTGGAAGCTTGTCCTGTTCTTACAAGATCAACAAATCGGTCTCCCTCCATCGCTAATTCTACTCTTCTCTCTTTCCATATTGCAGTACGTAATGCAGATTGTGTAGTTGCTGTTGTACCCGGTAACATGGCTCTCGTTCTCACTTTATTTAAATTCGTGATTGCGGTTGCAGAATTTCCTAATTCATTTGCTGCTTCTGCATTAATTAGCAATACTTCAGCAAATCTTAAAATTCTTATATTTTGTCTGGAGCCATATCCACAAGAAGTATTATTTAAACTTTTAGGAACATACGCTTTCTGATTAAATGTTTTTACTGATAAAGGATCTCCAACCGCAATAACATCTCCTTCAGGCGTTGTTTCTCCATCTCTTAAGATGGTAAGCTCTTTTCTGATATCTCCGGTTTCAAATGCTGCTTCCAAAGATGGAGAAGGCGTGAAGAACCCCCATCCAAACTGTCCTCTTACACCCTGAACTTCTGCATATTGACTTCCTCCTAATGAAGAACATTCGCAGTCTACTTCAAATACAGATTCCGGACCGAATTCTCCTGCTATTCTGAATAGATGGTTGAAATCCGGATCTAATGAATATCCCATTGCAATTACCTGATTAGAAGTATCGTATGCCTTCTGATAATCTTTTTTATACAGATAAACTTTTGATAACAATCCTAACGCCGCGCCTTTGGTAACTCTTCCCTGATCCGCAGCAGAATAAGTCTGAGGTAAAACTTCAGAAGCTGCAATTAAATCTGAAATGATAAAATTATAAACTTCTTCTTTGGATTTTCTAGGGATATTGTAATTTAAATCTGAAGGAATACCATCAAAAATAGGAACCCCTCCATAAATTCTTACCAGATTAAAATAGAAATATGCTCTCAGCATTTTAGCTTCTGCAAGAAGTCTTTTTTTCAATGTCTCGTTCATGGTAATCTTTGGAATGTTACTGATTACCTGATTACATCTTGCAACCGCATTCCACTGACCTGTCCAATATCCTTCTACTCCGCCATCTGAAGCGGTATAGGTGAATTGATCATAAGCAAGCATAAATGATGCATCTCCCGGATTGGAACCTTTCAGGACATCATCCGCAGGAACACCAAAAACATATTGAGACGGAAATGCTGAATTTTCCCAACTTCTTAAAAAACTGTAAATAGCAGTCGTTGCAGACACAGCATCAGCTTCTGTTGTAAAGAAGTTGTCTGCTTCGTTTTTAGTTTCAGGTTTTATATCTAGATAATCGTTTCCGCAAGATGATGCAAGAAATAGACTTAATAACAGTATTGATACTTTTTTCATTTTTTTAATTTTAGAACGTTAAATTAACCCCCATTGTATAGATCGAAGATAATGGATAAATGTTTTGATCTACACCCAACTGAACACGGTCTGAGGTATTCAATATTTCTGGTGAAAAACCGTTGTATTTAAAAGATGTCCATGGGTTTTGGGCAGAAACATACACTCTTAATTTCTGAATCTTTGCATTAGTAAACAAATCAGAAGGTAGTGTATATCCAATCTGAATATTTCTAATTCTGAAGAAACTTCCATTCTCTACATAGAAACTGTTTGGCTTGATAATATTCTGGTCATTAGTAACCATAGGATACGTATTAGAAGTACCTTCACCTCTCCATCTGTTGTTGTAGAAGTCTAAATCCCAACTTTCGTTACCATAACGCTGCTCTCTGTTATAGTTGTAAATTTTATTTCCTGAAACACCTTGGAAATCAACTGAAAAATCAACATTGTATCCTGATAAATTAATTCCGAACCCATAAGTAAAGTCAGGAATTGGACTTCCTAAGTATGTTTTATCTGAATTGTCAATAACTCCGTCACCGTTAATATCTGCGAACTGAAATCCTCCGACAGCAGCTCCAACCTGCTTAGGCGCAGCATTTACCTGTGCCTGATTCTGGAAGATTCCTGCTACCTGGAATCCGTAATATGAACCTACCGGAACACCTTTTTCTAATCTTGTGATTGTACTTCCGAATAAATAAGGTCCTGTTTCGTTATATGAGTTGTTGTAAACCGAAGTGATTTCATTTTTAAGAGTGGTTAAATTTCCATACACTCCAAATTTAATTTTATCCGTAAGATTCGCTTCATAGTTCACGGAGAATTCAAATCCTTTATTATTGAAAGAAAATGCATTCGTAACTAGTTTATTCTGTGCTCCGGAAATAGAAGGCTGCTGAATTCCGTATACAACATCTTTAGAATCTTTGTTATAATAGGTCGCTTCAACTTTCAGTCTGTTTTTCAGGAAAGCCATTTCCAATCCGAAATCTGTTCCTTCAATAGTTTCCCAACCGATTGATGTATCAATAATATCTGTGGTTGTTTCACCCGGATAAGCAACCCCTCCAAAGTAAGCATTCAGACCGGTTTGTGTGGTTAAAACGTAATTAAGACCTCTTACAGGGTTTCCTAAACTTCCCCAACTTCCTCTTACTTTTAATAAATCAAAAATATTCTGGTTGCTCATGAAGTTTTCTTTGGAAATAACCCATCCTGCACTTACAGCAGGAAACCAGTGTGTTCTGTCTTCAGAGCTGTATCCTGTAGTACCATCATTTCTAATGGATGCATTGATAAGATATTTTCCTTTATAATCGTAATTTACTCTTCCAAAATAAGACTGTACTCTGTCTCTGAAACCAACTTCCCAAGAAGCTCCGTCTGCGTAATTATTTCCACCGCCGCTTGTTGTTGGTATACTTCCTGAAAAATACAATGACTGCTCTGTACCGTTATACACGATATCTCTTCCAAAAGTATTAAGATTAAGCCCGTAATCCTCGTTTCTGGTCATACCTGCTAAAATTTCAAGGTTATGACTTCCCAATTGCTTTCTCCATGTTAAAGTATTATCTAAAACATACGATCTCAGCATCTGGTTTGTTCTTAATAGGCTTGAACGTGAAGTACTTGCAGGAATGTAGTTGATAACCGGACTGTAGGAATAGGATTTTACATCAGAATTATCCTGAGTATAGCTTAATCTATACGTAAAATCGTCCCAGAATTTATATTCTCCCCAAAGATTTATTAAATATCTGTTACCATTATCCTTTCCTCTGAAAAGATCTAAAGTCGCTCTTGGGTTCGCCAATGAAACAAGCGTTTGATAGCCGTACGTTCCATCTGCATTCATTGGGCTGTAAACAGGTGGAGAAAGATATGCTGTTAATGTAGGATTGTTTGCATTATCTCTTCGTGTTGTACTCCATGTTGAGTTGGTACCTACCGTTAAATGATCCGTTAATTTATACGTTAAATTAATCTTTGAAGTAAATCTGCGGAACTCGTCTCCACTGTTGATTCCTTTACCGGCAGCCAAATTTCCCTGATCTGTTAAATAACCTAAACTTAAAAAGTAATTTAATTTATCTGATTTTCCTGAGGCAGAAATATCATTGGAGTTGATCATTGCATCTCTAAAAATTTCATCGAACCAGTTTGTGCTTGTCGGAAACATCGAAGAATTAATAAATCCTGTTGTAGAACCCTGATTTTTTAATTTTTCATTATAGAGTTCCACATACTGATCTTTATTAACCATTTTAGGTATGTTGGAAACTCTCTTTAATCCGATATAAGAATTGAAATTAAAAACATTTCTACCTTTACCTGATTTTGTTTTAATAATCACCGCACCTTTTGAAGCTTTGGCTCCGTAAATAGCTAATGATGAAGGATCTTTCAAAACACTCATCGACTCGATGTCCAGCGGATTCAGAAAAGAAATATCCTCTGTTATACTTCCGTCAACAATAAACACAGTTGTTCCGTTTAAAGTTCCGATTCCTCTGATATCGACTCTTGGAGAAGATCCCGGAGCGGCGCCGTTGGTAATCTGCACACCCGCTACTTTTCCCTGAACCGAGCTCAGTGCATTAGGATTAGGTTGATTTTCTAGTTGTTTTGAAGATATTGTAGCAATACTTCCTGTCACATTCTCCTTTTTCTGAGAACCATATCCAATCATCACTACTTCCTCAATCTTCTGCTCTTTCGGAACAGTATCTTGTGGAGTAGTTTGCGCATTGACATTCATACCGAAGTATAAAACCGCAATGAGACATGAATACTTTAAATCACTTTGTTTCATATAGTTTAATTTTATTCGTACAATCAATTCTGAGATCAAAAGCAGTAGCTTTTGAGTGCCTTTTCTGCTGAAAAATAATATATTCTCAATAAAAGACATTAGTCAAAATTATAAAAATATATTCAACAATGTTAATTATACTTAATATTTTTACCATTCTGTTAATATTTAACATTTAAAGAAAAACAATTAATTATTATTTATATTTGCTAAATCATTTAAAATAACGGTTATTATTAAATATTTTTCAATTTCTTATTCATAGC
>NZ_QEHP01000036.1:0-12101 GCF_003094695.1 Chryseobacterium sp. HMWF035
TAATTATACTTTTTCTAGATAAATAATGAAATAAAGAATTTAAATGGATCTGAAAGTTTAAAATTTTTGAAAATTCATAAATTACAGAGAAAAAATAAAACGCATCTAATAAAAAAAAACAATGGTTAACATCTTTATAATTTGCACCCTGTTTTTTTGCATTTAATTTTCAAAATAAAAGTAAAAGATTAAAGGATTCTGAATTTAAGTTTGATTATTTAAAAATAATTCAAAAACAAATCAAATATTTATTGTATATTTGCAGAAATTTTATAATATTTAATGAATTTATTTACGGAGACCAATTTAAGTCCTGATATTCTTAAGGCAATTGGCGAACTGGGTTACGAAAGCCCGACAGAAATCCAAAAACAGACTATCCCTTTTATTCTTTCAGATATTCGCGACTTGATCGCACTTGCGCAGACGGGGACAGGCAAAACAGCAGCGTTTTCGCTTCCGATTTTGGATATGATTGACGAAACGAGTCGCAAAATCCAGCTTTTGGTGCTTTGTCCGACGCGGGAATTATGTCTTCAGATTGCTAAAGACATAAAAAATTATTCTAAGTACATGGCGAACATCAAAACTACTGCAGTTTATGGTGGAAGCAGCATTATGGAACAAATGAGATCTCTGAAGGACAAACCACAGATTATCGTGGGAACTCCGGGAAGAGTAATCGATTTGATTAACAGAAAAGCGCTAGACTTTTCTGCCATTCATTGGTTGGTTTTGGATGAAGCAGACGAAATGCTTTCCATGGGTTTCAAAGACGAGTTGGAAACAATTTTAAGTGAAACACCGGAAACAAAACAGACTTTCCTTTTCTCGGCTACGATGAACAAGGAAGTGGAAAGAATTTCCAAAAATTATTTAACGAAGCCTCACAGAATTTCGGTAGGTTCTATTAACGAAGTTAAGAAGAACATTAAGCACGAATTTTATGTAGCAGGATACCGTCAGAAAAAAGAAGCATTAAAAAGATTAATTGATTCGAACCCGAATCAGTACTCTATTATTTTCTGCAGAACAAGAATGGAAACTCAGGAAGTTGCCGATTTCTTAATGCAGAACGGTTATGCAGCAGATGCGCTTCACGGAGATCTTTCTCAGGCGCAGAGAGATACGGTAATGAAGAAATTCAGACTGAAAAACATCGATATTCTTGTAGCGACAGACGTTGCAGCGAGAGGTCTGGATGTGAATTCTCTTACCCACGTTATCCACTATTCTTTACCGGATGATCCTGAAGTATTCGTACACAGAAGCGGAAGAACAGGAAGAGCAGGAAAAGACGGAATTTCAATGTCTTTAATTAAGCCTGAAGAAAGCAGAAAATTAAAGCAGATCAAATCGGCTACGAAAATTGAAATCACGGAAGGTAAAATTCCTACCGGTGACGATATTATCAAAGCTCAGGTAGGCGGAGTTTTCGAAAGTCTTTTCGAAATTCACGAAGATTTCTTTGAATTTGACGATTCTCTGATCCCTGATTTATCAGCATTCACCAAAGAAGAACTGGCGCACAAACTTCTTCAGTTCCAACTGAAAGATCTTGCAATGTACTACAAAGACAGACATGATCTTGTGGAGCAGAAACTAAGCAGCAGAGATGACGACAGAGGTTCCAGAAGAGATCGTGACAGAGGAAGAGACCGCGACAGAGGGGAACGTGGAGAAAGAAGCGACAGAAGAGAGCGTGGTGCAAAACCAAGAAGAAAGAACGAAAATATGGTTAGATTTTTCTTCAATCTTGGTAAAAAAGACCAACTGAAAAAACTTGACGTTTTAGATATCATCAATAAAGCGACATCGAACGGAAAAAGCAAAAAAAGAGCTGAGATCGGCGACATCGAAATTTTAGAGAAATTCTCTTTCTTCGAGGTTGAAAAATCTTTCAAGGGAGATCTTTTGAGCAATATTTCTACAATGAAATTCAGAGGTAAGGATATGAGAGCTGAAGAGGCTAACTAATCCTGCTTAAAACAATATTAAAACCGGCTTTACAGCCGGTTTTTTTGCTTGATAACCAGACCTTAATGCAATGTTAACAAAACTTAACGTTATACTCTTTCAGGTAAGGTGGTTTTTTAAGAAATTTGCACTCGAATTATAAAAACTTTACAATGGGAATTGGTAATATTTTCCACGCTTTTCAACCGAAAGATAAAATCTTCTTTGTGCTTTTCGAAAAAGTAACAGAAAACCTTGTAGCAATGTCTGAGGAATTCAACCACGGAATCAAAGATTTCGATCTGAACGACGATTCTATGTTGAAAAAGATGAGCGATTACGAACACAAAAATGATGAGCTTACTCACGAGATCTTCGTAGAACTGGGAAAAAACTTCATCACTCCTTTCGACAGGGAAGATATCCACACTCTAGCAACAGGATTAGACGATATCGCAGATTACATCTACGCTTCCACAAAATATATTTTCCTTTACAAATCGCCTGAAATGAAGGCTTATTCAGACTTCTCATTACTGATCCACAAAGCTTGTCTTGAGATCCAGAATGCGATGAAAAACCTGAAAGGATTCAAAAATATGGAGCAGGTAAAAGAAGCTTGTATCAAAGTAAACTCTATCGAAAACATTGCAGACGATTTGTTATCCAATTCTATGGTAGAATTATTCGAAACAAACGATGCGATCAACATTATCAAAGTTTCATCTGTACTTAATTATCTTGAAGTCGTAACCGACAAAGCAGAAGATGTTGCCAACACGATTGAAAACATCATGATTAAATACGCTTAATTAATAATTATAATTAAACAATGGAATTTCCGATTTTACTTATAGTTATTATTGCATTGGCTTTAATATTCGATTACATCAATGGTTTTCATGATGCAGCCAACTCAATTGCGACTATTGTTTCTACAAAAGTTTTAACTCCGTTCCAGGCGGTTCTTTGGGCAGCACTTTGGAATTTTGCAGCTTTCTTCATCGCTGCTTACATCATTGGAGAATTTAAAATTGGTAATACAATTGCCAAAACAGTTAATGAGAATTTTATCACCCTCGAAGTTATCTTTTCAGGTCTAGTTGCAGCAATCGCATGGAACCTTTTAACATGGTGGTTTGGTATTCCTTCCTCCTCTTCACACACACTGATCGGAGGATTTTTAGGAGCGGCTTTAATGCATGCTTTTATGATGGATTACCACAACGTTGCAGCAGCACAGCCGGAATTGGGAACTTGGGAAACCGTAAAAGCAGCCGCTTCGCAGGTAACACACCAGAGCGTTGTGAAATTTGATAAGGTAATCCCTATTTTCCTTTTCATTTTCATGGCACCGATTATCGGGATGATTATCTCAATTATCATTACTTTAATTATTGTTCACCTTTATAAAAGATCAAACCCGCATAAAGCAGACCAGTCTTTCAAAAAACTGCAGCTTGCTTCTTCAGCGCTTTTCAGTTTAGGACACGGTCTTAACGATGCGCAGAAGGTAATGGGAATCATTGGTGCGGCATTAATTTACTATCACGTTGAAATGCTTCACGATCCGATTTATTTAAATCTTAAATCTGGAGAGCGTTTCGATTACTTTGCACAGCATTACATCTGGGTTCCTTTGGTATCATTCATCGCAATCGCTTTAGGTACAATGAGCGGTGGATGGAAGATCATCAAAACAATGGGAACGAAAATTACAAAAGTAACTTCTCTGGAAGGAGTAAGTGCTGAAACAGCAGGTGCTATTACGTTATTCATTACAGATCACTTCGGAATTCCTGTTTCTACCACACACACGATTACAGGTTCCATTATCGGGGTTGGTCTTACGAAAAGAGTTTCTGCCGTAAGATGGGGAATCACCGTAAGCCTTCTTTGGGCATGGGTTCTTACCATTCCGATCTCTGCAATTGTTGCCGGAATTACTTACCTTGCAGTAACGGCATTATCTTAAACAACTGAGATTACTCAAAATAATAAAACTTTGCTCTTTCGGGCAAAGTTTTTTTTGTTTTTACAAGTCTACTTTTTCAATAACTGCTCTATTAATTTATTTTGAAGCTCGATAAGTTTAACAATTTGGTTCTGATTTTGAGCTAGATTTTCCAGAATTTCCGAAGAAACGGTATTTACTGTTGAATTTCCATAAACGGTTATTGCAGAGGCTTTATTTTCTGTATTATTTTGAATAATCTGATCATCCAAAAAGTAATTAGGATCAATTTCAAAATAATCACAAACTTTTTGCATAAAAAGAAAATCAATTTTCTCCACCGCTCCATTTTCAATTTTACTAAGAGTTCCTTGCGAAATATCCAGCTTATAAGCAAATTCCTCTTGAGATATATTTTTTCTTTCTCTAAGTCTTTTTATTTTAAAACCTACGCTATTCATTAAATCAAAATTAGAACATAAAGATAAATCTTTTTTTAAAAACCTCTGTTATTTCATTTTATTCTATTTCGAATAAATTTTATTCCTTTTCGAATTGTTTAAAACAATACTTTTTTGCATTTTTGATAAAAGTTTTCGCGAAATACTTTAATTATAATATTAACGAAAATTAAACAAATGAAAAAATTATTATTAGCATTAAGCATTGTAACTATCGGATTTGCAAACGCAAAGAATATTGACAAGGAAAAGAAAGAAGTAAAAAGAACTGAGAAAGTTTCGAGTAGTAAAAAAGCTGAGAAAAAACTGAAAATGCAATGTTACGAATGGGCATTATATGTTTGGTGTAAAGATCAGTTTTTTTCTGATATGGTTTGTTGGGGAGAAGGATCAGGTACAGCAACTCACGCACAAGCTGTTGCAGATGAAATTCATAATTCACAGTTATTAACCGAATATTTTTGTGGAGCAGGAACACAACACGGTTGGGGAACAAATGGTCCAAATTAATAATATCAAAACATGAAATTCTATCTATTATTTTTAGTATTTTCAAGCTCATTTATATATTCACAATCAGATACTTTACGTTCTCAATATGAGATAATTTATAAAATTCGATGCTTTGATGATACTTTGTCTAAAAAAAATCCTTCAGAAGAAAATTTATCCCTATTAATAAGTGGCAATAAATCTCTTTTTAGAAGTACACAAAAAGCAGTAAGTGATTCTATAGCTATGTCAATCGGAAACAAAGCTGTAGCAAATGCAGTTAATGGAAAAGTAGTTGTGGATATGAGAGGAGTTCCTGGAGTTTATTTCAAATCAGAGGTCTTTTCAGACAACGGAAAACAAATTATCTATAAAGAGTTAATGAAAAATCGTTTTTCATATCCTTTAGAAGATCCAATTACATGGAAAATTAAAAATGAAACAAAAATAATAGAATCGTATTTATGTAAAAAAGCTATTGGAAAATACAAAGGAAGATATTACATTGCTTGGTTTACTGAAACTATTCCAATTCCTGATGGTCCTTATATTTTTAAACAATTACCCGGATTAGCATTAGAAGTTTATGATCAAAATGATACAATACATTTCACAATGATAAGTTTTAGAAAAGCTAGAAAAGCTATGCTTTTAATGAAAAACGCATATCCAACTCAATACTCTAATTTTTATAAAGCTAGACAAAATATGATAGAAAATCCTGCAGGAATGCTTTCTAATCAAACTGGGATTAAACTTAATCCTTCAGATGTTGAGAGAATTAATAAAAATGCGAAACGCAACAATAATTATCTAGATTAAATCTTATTTTATAAATAAACTTTGCTCTTTCGGGCAAAGTTTTTTGTTTTCTTAAAGTTAAAATTTTTATTAATTTTATATAGATTAAATTACAAGCTATGAGTACCGCAGAATTACAGATAGACCTGATCAATCAGATTACAGGTATTACGAACAAGGCAAGACTAAAAGAGTTATTGCAGCTTCTTCAATTTCAAAACGATGAAGAAATCTACATAACCAATGAAGAAGAAAAAAAAGCAGTTTCGGAAGCAAGAATAGAAATTAAAGAGGGAAGTGTTTTATCTGATGAAGATTTTCAGAAAGAAATAAATGCATGGCTAAACAAATAATCTGGACAAAAAGAGCCAGCAATGAATGGCTAGATATTCTTCAGTATTGGATTAACAGGAACAAATCAAACTCATTCAGTATAAAGCTTAATAATTTAATCAAAAATAATTTAGAATTAATTTCTGAATTTCCGGATATTGGAAGAAAGACAGATATACCAAACGTTTCTGTAAAGATTGTTCATAAATACCTTCTTTATTACGAATGTGTAGATCATAAAATTTATATTCTCACCATTCGACATGAAAGTAAAAATCCAGATACGGTTCAATTAAAATAATTTTTGACTTAATAATAAATCTTCACTCTTAAAACGGTGAGGATTTTGTTTTATAAAGCCCTGAAAAATTGTATTTTTGCTTAAACTATTAGAATTTATGGAATTTTTAGACAGATATCAGCAGATTGTTGCGGATGCCATTACCAAATATACTTTCAAAGATAAGCCAACAGAACTTTACGAACCCATGAACTACATTATTTCGCACGGAGGAAAGCGTCTTCGTCCGATCATGGTTCTAATGGCCTGCGATTTATTTGGCGGCGATCTTAAAGAGGCAATAAAGCCGGCTCTGGCAATTGAATTTTTCCATAATTTCACCCTGATCCATGATGACATTATGGATGAAGCACCATTAAGAAGAAACAAACCAACGATTCATACCTTACACGGAATTAACGTAGGAATTCTTTCAGGAGACGGACTGATGTTGAAAGCCTATAAATTTTTCGAAGATCTTGAACCTGAAATTTTCAAAGCGTGTATCAGAATTTTCACGCATACAGGATTGCTTTTATGCGAAGGTCAGCAATATGATATCAATTTTGAAACTCAGGAAAATGTAACGTTTGACGATTACATCAGAATGATTACCTACAAAACCGGAGTTTTAAGCGCTTCTTCCTTTGAAATCGGAGCATTGATTGCAAAAGCAAACTTTAAGGATGCAAAAGCCATTTTTAACTTCGGAAAACATATCGGAATTGCATTCCAGATCATGGACGATTATCTGGATGTTTTCGGAGATCAGGCGCAGTTCGGAAAAAAACACGCCGGAGATATTTACGAAAACAAAAAAACCGTTCTTTACCTGATGGCGAGAGAACACGCTACAGAAGAAGAAAGAAAAGAGCTGGATTACTGGTACTCTAAAAAGACCGATAATATCGATAAAGTATACGGTGTGGAAAAGATTTTCAGAAGAACAAAAGTAGACGAAAAAGCATTACGTCTGATCGAAAAACATAACGAAATCGGGCAAAGCTATCTTCAGAAAATCGATATTCCGGAAGAAAAGAAAAAGCCGTTTGCAGAACTTGCCAATTATTTATTGAGAAGAGAATCATAATTTGATAATTAGTCAATTTGAAAATTTGAAAATAAGTAAGCATAAACCTTAAATTTTCAAATTGACACATTCTCAAATTTTCAAATTGATTAAATGAAGTTCAGAACCGAAGTTGATATTAAAGAATCGCAGAAGAAGATTGAAGTTGAAGATAGAATATTTTCGATCGGTTCCTGTTTTGCCTCTGAAATGTCGGATCTTTTTCAGCAGGGGCAATTGCAGACTATCAATAATCCTTTCGGAACGATTTTCAACCCTTTTTCAATCAATAACGCGGTTAAAAGACTTCATGATGCCGAATTTTACCATGAAGATGAACTGATTACCTTCAACGATGAATTCATTTCTCTGGATCACCACTCAAGTTTTGACACAAGATATGTTCATCAGACGTTACAGAAAATAAATTCCGGTCTTGAGGAGGGAAATTCTTTTCTCCAAAAATCCAACTGGGTGATTATAACTTACGGAAGTTCATTTATTTACGAATTTACGCCTAAAAAAAAACTTGTTGCTAATTGTCATAAAATTCCACAAAAATTCTTTGAAAAAAGACTTCTGACCTTTCAGGAACTTACAGATTCTGTGTACAATACAATTCTAAACCTCAAAGACATCTGTCCGGACGATGTTCAGATCTTATTTACTGTTTCTCCGGTTCGCCATACAAAAGACGGAATGATTGAAAATCAGCTGAGTAAATCTAAACTGATCACTGCAATTCATGAGATGATTGATGAACTGGATTACTGTCATTATCTTCCGGTTTATGAAATCTTGATGGACGATCTCCGCGATTACCGTTTTTACAAAGAAGATATGATTCATCCTAACAATCAGGCAATTAATTACATTTTCGAAAAATTCGGAAATGCTTATTTTTCGGATGAGACAAAAGATTTTATTAAAGAAAATTTTAAAATCCACAAAGCGTTGGAGCATAAAACCAGCGACGAAAAAGATCCGAAATACATCGAATTTAAAGAAAAATTGAACCTAAGAATTGAAGCTCAGCGAAAAAAAGTAAAGCATAAAATATTTTAAAAACTAATGGCTATTATTAAAAACACAGAAGGATTATCAACCGATCAATTAAATGATGAATTACAGAAAGGTGCTAAATTCGTAGTTTTTTCATATACAATTTCAATTATTTTCCTATCATCAAAAAGACCAAGTGATATTTATTTTATAAAATCTGATGAGTCTTCCTCAAAATACAGTTGGAAATATTCGCTGTTGACTTTATTTTTTGGGTGGTGGGGAATTCCTTTCGGACCTATTTTCAGTATTGCCTCTTTTTACAGAAACTTTACGGGAGGAAAAGACATCACAAATGAAGTTTTACATCAGATAAACACCCATCATGTTGAGTCTTCAAATTCAATAGAATCAAAATGATTGATTTCAAAAAGATCGACTATCTGAAACGCGGAAATGAAAAGCAGAAAAAAGCTCATGAAGTTTTAACGAAATATCAGATTCTTGAAAAACTGAAGGATTATTCGCCCATTTTGGCGGGAACCATCCCGATAGAAATTGATATTGAAGATAGTGATCTGGATATCATCTGCGAAGCAAAAGATTTCACTGAATTTGAGAAATCGCTTTCTGAAATGTTCTCTGAATTTGATTTAAAAATTGAAAAAATCACGGTAAATAATGAACAAGCCACTGTTTTAAATTTCGACCTGGAAGAATTTCCTGTTGAAATTTTCGGACAAAACAAACCTGCAACCGAACAGAACGCTTACCGACACATGATCGCTGAATACAAAATACTACAGGAAAAAGGAAACGATTTAAAAAAGAAAATAATAGAATTAAAAAAACAGGGCATCAAAACGGAACCTGCTTTCGGAATTTTACTGAATTTGGAAAGTCCTTACGAAGACCTGTTAAAAATGATATAAAAAAATGATTGATACGCATACGCACTTATACGCAGAAGAATTTGATGAAGACAGAAAAGAAGCCATTCAGAGAGCTTTAGATAAGGGAATTACAGCATTTTATCTTCCGGCAATCGATTCGGAATCTCACGAAAAAATGCTCCGACTGGAAGCTGAATATCCGCAACATATCTTTTCGATGATGGGATTGCATCCCTGCTACGTAAAACCGGAATCCTGGGAAAAAGAACTCGAAATCGTTAAGAATTATCTCGATCAAAGGTCTTTTCCTGCCATTGGAGAAATCGGAATCGATCTGTACTGGGATAAAACCACTCTTGATATTCAGGTGAAAGCATTTGAACAGCAAATCGACTGGGCAATTGAAAAAGATCTTCCCATCGTAATCCATACCAGAGAAAGTTTCGATGAGACTTTTGAAGTGCTGGAAAGAAAAAAACATCCGAAACTTAGAGGGATTTTTCATTGTTTTTCAGGAAATTTAGAACAGGCAAAACGAGCAATTGACCTGAATTTCATTTTAGGGATCGGAGGAGTTGTAACCTTCAAAAATGGTAAAATAGACCAGTTTCTGCACGAAATTCCTTTGGATAAAATCGTTCTGGAAACAGATTCGCCTTATCTCGCTCCGGTTCCGCACAGAGGAAAGCGCAACGAGAGTTCTTATCTTGATCTGGTTGCCGGAAAACTGGTTGATCTCTATAAAGTAGATTTTTCGGAGATTGACAGCATTACAACTGAAAATGCAAAAAAAATCTTCGTTCAGCATTAAACATAAAAGCCTTCCGGATCAGGAAGGCCTTTGTATTATTTCTTTCTGGTGAAATTTTTATTCTTAGGCTTTTTAAAACCAACCGATGCCGCTCCGTTATCCGGCTTTGCCTTATTTCTGCTGAATTTTGAAGAATTTCCTCTTGCCTGTTTCGGTTTTTCCCCTCCTGCAGGAACTGGCTTGTTGTTCGAATCTCTTTTCTGAGCAACCAGATCGTCTGTATGAAACGGATGATTTTTTACCACAGGAATTTTCATTCCGATCAGTTTCTCCGTATTGCGCAGATTCAGAAGATCCAGACCGTCTACAAATGAAATAGAAGTTCCTTCCGCTCCTGCTCTACCCGTTCTTCCGATTCTGTGAACATACGTTTCAGAAACATCGGAAAGCTCGAAATTAACAACATATTTAAGTTCATCAATATCAATCCCTCTCGCTGCAATGTCTGTCGCAACCAGAACCCTTGTTTTTCCGGATTTAAAATTACTTAAAGCATTCTGACGCGCATTCTGGGATTTATTCCCGTGAATAGCCTCTGTTGTAATATCATCTTTCTGTAGTTTTCTCGCAATTTTATCCGCACCGTGTTTCGTTCTTGCAAAAACCAAGACAGAATCTGAAATATCGTTCTTTAAAATATGCGTTAAAAGATTCAGTTTATTATCCTTCTCTACAAAGTAAACCGACTGTTTAATGGTTTCTGCGGTAGATGAAACCGGAGTAACTTCTACTTTTACCGGATTATTAAGAATAGAATCTGCCAGTTTCTGTATTTCTGAAGGCATGGTTGCAGAGAAGAACAAAGTCTGCCTTTTTTGAGGCAAAAGTTTAATAATTCTTTTCACATCGTGCACAAAACCCATATCCAGCATTCTGTCGGCTTCATCCAGTACAAAAATTTCAAGATTTTTTAAGCTGATGATTCCCTGAGCAATAAAATCCAGAAGTCTTCCCGGTGTCGCAACCAGAATATCAACTCCTTTTTTCAGCGCAGCTTCCTGATTTCCCTGCTTTACACCTCCAAAAATCACGAGATGCTTTAAAGGCAAATATTTTCCGTAAGCATTAATGTTTTCTTCAATCTGGATTGCCAGTTCTCTTGTAGGCGTTAAGATTAAAGCTTTTATATTTTTGTTTGGAAATTTGTTCTGAGCAAGATTCTGAAGGATAGGAATCGCAAAAGCTGCCGTTTTTCCTGTCCCTGTCTGTGCGCAACCCAGAAAATCTTTACCTTTTAAAATTTCCGGAATAGATCTTTCCTGAATCGGGGTCGGGTTGGTATATCCTTGTTCCTGAATTGCTTTTGAAATAGGATCTATTAATTGTAAGTCTGTAAAATTCAAATGAATTGTATTTAATAATTAAAATAAAAATTCCTTCAAAATGAAGGAATTATATTTTGCAAAGGTAGCTTAAATATTTTTAATGAATCAATTCACTTTTGTCCATTGCTGACTGAATCTTAAATCTTCAAAAAACTTATATAATTCTTCAAGTTTTTCGGTTCCTCTTTTCCCGTAATCTTCAACATGTTTTGAGGTTCCGTCGGCAAAATTAATTCTTAAATGGGAAGTTGGGAGATCCGTAATATTTCTTTCACCATATTTTTCATTCAGTTTTTTTACCTCCAAACCGTCCAGTAAAGCAATCAGCTTATTATAGTCTTCCTGCTTTATTGTTCCTTTGAAAGTTCCTTCACGGGGTTTATTGAAATCTCCTTTAGAAAATCCGTTCGTAAAATTAAAATGTTCTGCCTCAAAAACAGCAGTTCTGTCAGAATTAATGGTTATTTTAAAAATAGGACAAGATCCGAAACAGGCTCCTGCTTCATATTCGATTTTTGAATATTTTGAATTGTTTTTTTGCGGGGTACAAGAAAATAGGAAAATAAAGGCAAATATGCCTAATAAATATTTCATAGCTTACATTTGGGTGATTTCCGTCAATAATTGTTCCAAAAGTGAAAACACTGAATTGTATGAACCATAAATATTAACTTTTTATACTTTTTTCAAAGTTAGCTCTATATAATACTAGATTTTTTTTCAC
>NZ_QEHP01000037.1:0-7122 GCF_003094695.1 Chryseobacterium sp. HMWF035
ATTGCATTTATAAAAAATAAATATTATTGGGATATATGCCAGTATTGTGATTTTTTGTTATATTTGTCGAATAAAAGCATTTAATATAAAATCAATTGCTTATTTAGAGATTAAAAACACAATTTATCATATACCCTTGGTTTGTATAGGCAGGAAGTTCAGGTCTTTTTACAGCTTCCTCCTGTACAGCCAGAAAAATGTAAAAACAAATAACCAAAACCAAATTTATCATTTAACAACACATCATGATGAATTCAAGAAAACTTAAAATCCATTCAAGATTTCAGAAAAGCAGCAATCAACTCATCATCGTTCCGGAAATAAGGCTCAGAGGAAAATGGCTTGATGAACTCGGTTTCGGAAAAGGAAAAACCGTACACATTCAGCAAAAGAAAAAGAAGCTTACCATTACTGTTGTGAAATAGTACAATCCAAAAATGCATTTCGTTTCTGGCAGGTTACGCGAGACTTCCGGCGTTTGCAGGAAGTATAAAACAACTTTGCTTGTAATCTCCTGCAACTGCATTTGCTTTCCCGCAGATTGCGCAAGACTTCCGTAGTACTCCGGAAGTATAAAACAACCTTGTTTGTAATCTCCTGCAACTGCATTTGGTTTCCCGCAAATTGCGCAAGACTTCCGTAGTACTCCGGAAGTGTAAAACAACCTTGTTTGTAATCTCCTGCAACTGCATTTGCTTTCCCGCAGATTGCGCAAGACTTCCGTAGTACTCCGGAAGTATAAAACAACCTTGTTTGTAATCTCCTGCAACTGCATTTGATTTCCCACAAACTGCGCAAGACCTCCGGAGTACTCCGGAAGTGTAAAACAACCTTGTTTGGAACTAACGGAGAACACGATAGCGCAGATTTGCAAGCAAATTAAAGTCACGGATTGCAAATCCGCGACATCGGTATTTGATGCAATACGTAAATTTAGACGTTGGTTGTGATTTTACCGAAACACTGTTCCAAACCTCACAGAAAAACAATTTGAACTTTAAAGAAAAACAATATCATTGAAGCTGTTTTAATTTTGTTAAATAATTTTAAAATAGAATAAAATGGCAAAGACAGTAATTATCACAGGTGGAACAACAGGTATTGGCAAAGCAACGGCTTTACATTTTGCAAAAAATGAATACAATGTTGTTATTACAAGTAGAAATGCGAACAAAGAAACGGAAGTTTTGGAAGAATTTAAAAAAGAAGGTACAGAAGTAACTTTCTTTCCTTTGGACGTAACGCAGGAAGAACAAGTTAAAAACGTAATCGATAAAACGGTAGAAAAATTTGGAAAATTAGATTCTATCGTGAACAATTCAGGAGTTTCTTTAGGAAATGCTTTATTGGCTGATACCGAGTCGGACGAATTGAAACAAATGCTGGAAACTAATGTAATGGGTGTTTATTACGGAATGAAACACGCCATTAATGCAATGTTGAAAACAGGTGGCGGAACTATTGTAAACCTTGCTTCCATAGCAGGTTTGAACGGATTAGTAAGCACGGCTCAATACAACGCTTCTAAACACGCCGTTGTGGGTTTAACCAAAGGAGGAGCATTGGATTATGCTACCAAAAATATTCGTATAAATGCAGTTGCACCGGGAGCAATTAAAACCGATATTTTGAAAAATGCAATTGCTTCGGGAACTTATGATGTTTCGGGAATTGAAGCATTGCACCCGATGAAACGTTTAGGTGAACCGGAAGATATTGCAAAAGGAATTTTCTTTTTGGCTTCAGACGAAAATCCTTTTATGACAGGAACTGTATTGAGTATTGACGGTGGTTATAATGCAAAATAATCAAAATAAATAAAGTCCTAAATTGCCTGTCTGAAAAGAGACAGCCGTTTCTATTTAAAAAATAATAAAAATGGATATAATGCAAAACACGATAAATTGGTATAACGGAGAAATATTTGAGGGAAAATTTATCCTCGCATTTGGATTATTTTTAATCTTAACGGCTTCACTATTTTACTTTTTAGGGAATACGCCAACTGCAAAAGCATTGCTGATTCCAATGTTGGTTATAGGTATATTTTTTTCTATAACAGGTGCAAATATGATTTGTTCCAACGGAAAACAAAAGCAAGAAGTTGCGAAAAAATATGAGCAAAGCCCAAAAGAATTTATAAATGCCGAAATTAAACGTGTAGATGATTTTCAATATTTATACCCAATGTCCATCGCTATTAGTTTGGCTTGTTTTCTAATAGCCATTGCCTTGCTTTACTTTACACAAAATGTAAATTTAAAAGCAATCGCTATTTCGTTAATCTTATTCGGAATGGCTTTTGCCGTAATCGATTATTTTTCAAAAGAAAGAGCGACAATTTATTATGAACAATTAAAATCATAATTCTGAAATAATGATTGAAGATAGAACCCGAATTAATATTTTGTTTTCTTGCACATCGCAAGAGAAAAAAAATTTTGAACCTTTTGTTCAAGACCACGCTTTGGTTTGTATTTTAAATGGAAAAATGATAATTAACGACGGAATAGAAATCTATCAGTATAACAAAGGCGATATTGGTTTTGTATCAAAAAATCAATTAGTAAAAACCCAAAAAATCCCTCAAGACAATAAGCCCTTTATGAGTATCAGCATTTTTTTACCCAAAGAAACGTTGTATAATTATTCAAAAGAACACCATATTTTACCAAAAGGAAATTATTTAGGAAAACCTAATTTTATATTTCAACCCGACCCATTTTTAAAAGGGTTTTTCGATTCTATGCTTCCTTATTTTGAAAATCAAGAGGCACTCACCAATAATTTAGCGACTATTAAAACTTTTGAGATTATTGAACTTTTGCTTCGGTATACCACAATTCAAAATTTACTTTTCAATTTTGAAGACGATTTTAAAATTGAGTTGGAAGCGTATATGAACAAAAATTATATGCACAATATTCCGTTGGCGCAATTTGCAAAACTCACCGGCAGGAGTATTTCAACATTTAAAAGAGACTTCCAGGAAATTTTCAACCAGACCCCTAACAAATGGCTTATTAAAAAACGATTAGATTTAGCCCATTTTTTAATATCAAAACAAGGTAAAAAGCCCAACGAAATTTATGACGATGTTGGCTTCGTAAATTTTTCACATTTTTCAAGAAGTTTCAAAGCAGAATTTGGAATAAATCCTTCAGAAATAGAAAAAGACCACAGCTAACAAAAACCCTATAGCGCGGATTTGCAATCCGTGACATCGGTAAAGGAAAAACAGTCAATATTCAGCAGAAGAGAAACAAACTGATTATTACCGTTCATGAATTGTAAATAATCGCAAAACACAGAACTCAGCTATCGTTTTAATCAGTGAGAATTACTCTGCTTTTGTGGAGCGGTTTTTTACAAGTAATCTAAAGGACTTTTTACTTTACTTTTAGAAATATCTGTAATATGAGTGTAAATTTCTGTGGTTTTAATATCATTATGCCCTAAAAGTTCTTTAATTATTCTGATATCTGTACCGTTTTCTAAAAGATGCATTGCGTAAGAATGGCGCAATGTATGAACAGTTGCGAGAGAACTGATGTTTGCCTTTTTCAAAGAGTTTTTAAATACCTGCTGCACACTTCTTTTTGAGTATTGTTCTGTATTTTGACCTTCAAACAAATACGTTTTCGGCTGATACATTTTAAAATAAACTCTCAATAATTCCAGCAATTTGGGAGAGAGATTTACAATCCTGTCTTTTTTGCCTTTTCCCTGCCTGATTAAAAGAACAGATTCCTGAGATTTTATATCTGATATTTTTAATTCCAGAACTTCACTTAATCTTAGACCACATGAATAAATTGTAGTGAGGAGAGCTTTATGCTTTATATTTTCGGTACATTCAAGAATCTTTTTTACTTCGTTGCGGGTAAGAAATTTAGGGAGCTTTGCTTCTCTTCTTTTAGGATAAAGATGCTTAAGATTGATATCCTTACTAAATAATAATTTGTAAAATTTAGCAATACTTGAAAGAATAATGCTTTGATGCGATGCAGAAATATGATGCTTATTAATTTTGCAAAAGATAAATTTTTCAACATCTTCTAAAGAAATATCAAGCGGATCTGTATACTTTTGAGAAGCCATATTCAAAAAATTCTGAAGAGCACTTGAATAGTTTTTTACAGACGATGAACTGTATCTTTGAATAATTAATTTCTCTTTGTAAGAATCTACAAGTGAAATAATTTCCATGGTTAAGTTTTCATCAAATATATAAAACTTCACCCATACAAAAAAAATAAAACCTCAAAAAAATACACTTTACAAGCTTTAAATCAGTAGTTTAATCAATATTATTGATTTGATTATAAAATGAATGGACGCATGTTATAAATGTGAATTTGATGCAATGCGTAAATTAGAGAGTTGGCAGTAATTTTAAAGAGCGACACTAACGAAATGGACAAGACATAAAAAACGGGGATGCTGAAAACCGAATAGAGTAAGCACTAACATTTAAGTAATCGAAAAATGAAAAATCAAACACCAAAGTTGACAAAAGCGGAAATCGCAGCATTAGACTTCTTAATCGAAGAAACGAGAGCTCAAGGAGGAACTATGGCTTGGCCAGGTGCAGCAGCAGCAGCAGTTGGACGAGCAGTTGGTGCTGCTGTTGCTGCTGAAGCTGTAAGCAGAGTAGCAGACGCAGTTCTTGGAGCTAATGCAAGTATTGACGCATTGACAGACGAACAGACTGCTGAACTAATGCAAAATTTAAAAAGTAGTGCCACCCAAGACACCCTTACATTAGAACAACTTATTGAACTTAGAAATAAAGTACAATAATGTGGGGCAATATCATTGAATATTCAATAATATCGCTCATTGTTCTATTTACTATCGGGAGTGCATTATTCCAATTTGACCGCTTTAGGAAGGTATTAACCAAAATTGACTTGGTTGGTATCCTTCCTAACTGGTCATTTTTTGCCCCGATACCAGGCACATCTGATTATAGATTAATATTTTGCGATTATGACCAATTAGACAAAAAGACTGATTGGATAGAAATTGATATGGGTTTTAAACACACAAGGAGATTTGATTTCATTTGGAATCCAAACAAATATTTTCAGAAAGCTATTATTGACCTAATTCAAAATTTAATTCGAGAATATACAGAATGTAAACAAAAAGAATTGGTTCAATTTTCTTGGTCATATCTTGTTTTGCTTCAAATTGTAATGAATGAAAAAAAACCTAATATTTCAGTTGTTAGACAGTTTGCTATCGTTTCTACGACAGGATTTAACAATGAGAGAAATTTAGAATTAATTTTCTTATCCAAAAAACATAGTATAAATATTGGAAACGCTATATAATTTCACTTGCATCCTTCTAGGAATATGTTCAATCATTAATGGATTGGAACTATTGTCATTAAGACAGTTTAAACTTCAATTCATTACACAAAGTAGTGACTTGCAATTTGGCAACTTTGCAAAAGCAACTTTGATACTGGTTTTGCAAGTACTATTTTCAATATTCTTAATCGCTTCAGTTTTTTTTGAATTACCTTTTTTAACAAAATTATGTTTATGGTGTGTTTTTCTACTTATCGGTTATGCATATAAAATCAAAACTATTGGAAGAGACGGTTCTGACCAATTAAGGCTAATCTGTTTTGGAATATTAGCTTTATGCTCACTGTTAGACAAGGAAGCATCATATCAATATGCCGTAACCTTTATTTCTGTTCAGGTTATCATTTCATATTTCACATCGGGAATGTGTAAATTAATGTCAAGTTATTGGAGAAAAGGCGATGCTTTAGCTAATATCCTTAACAATTACACCTATGGCTCGGAGACCTTTTCAACTGCCTTGAAAAAGCATAAAAACATAAATAAAATACTTACGTATTCACCTATTTTCTTAATGGTATCTTTTCCATTTTCTTTTTTAATTCCAGAAATAGACGTTCTACTAATTTCATTAACACTAATGTTTACTTTCCACTTAGGTACATCCTTACTTATGGGTCTTAATGATTTCATTTTGACATTTCCTGCAACATACCCCTGTTTAATCGGTTTACATATTTTAATTTATGGCTAAAACAGGAAGAAAAACTACTGCCAACACGGGTTTGGCAAAAGTGGCGGTTCGGTGCTCCGCAGACACATTTGTGGTTAATTAAAGTTTGGTTTTCCGCATCAACATTTGTGGTGAAAATCGCCACCTTCGCCAAGCCCGTGTTGGCAGCAATATTGAGACTATCAAAATAAAATCATATAATAATGAATAAATTTTCAAATAAATTAATTCCAATGATGCTGATTGTCGTAGGCATCTATCTTGTTGTCATACCTTATATTCTGAGGCTCAATGAGATTTCCTATTCGCTAATATCCGCATTCTCTCAGACGTTTATTATTGTGGGCATAATAAGTTACGCATTACAGTTTATTACCAGACGATTAACGAGAATTGAAGAACAGTTGGAGATAAGTAAAGAGAACAAAGTGGCAAGTGTTTCTCTTATTCCCTCAGAAAATCACATTGCATTTGTAGAACAATTGAAACGAAATAGGTTTGCATATAAAGCAAGTATTTATTTACCTAATTCAAATATTGAAAATCTATTCTTTCTAAAAAGTTTTTTAAATACGATTAAACTGGATTCTAAAGCGAGGATAATTATAAATACTAATAACATTGACCAAATTTCAAAAAAAAACATTGAAGAAATAACATCAAGATTTCACAATCAAATTGAATTGAAAAATATTTCATCCAAAAACAATCAAAATTTTTCCATTGTAATTCTGGATACTACTGTATGGGTCTTAGCTGATTTCGGAATGGAAATAAGAAATAGTCTTGTATTTAATGTTAGCAGTTATGGAGAACAAGGCAAATCATTCATAGAGTTTTATAATAAAATTTGGAACGAATCAGAAATTATTAAATCTACTCAAGATGAAATTTAAGGCAACGATTTTATTAATTGTTGTCCTTAACCTATTTTCAACCCAAACAAAGGCAACAGATTCGCTAAACCTAATTAACGTGAACTCGACAAAATACATGAGGTATTAGTACTCTAAAAGATTTACTTTAGAGGTTGAAAAACAAAACACCTCATGAAAAACAAAGATATGC
>NZ_QEHP01000038.1:0-1760 GCF_003094695.1 Chryseobacterium sp. HMWF035
AAACCAAAACAGAAATACAATTAATTGGAAATCAAATAGTTAAATTAAAAAAAACATTATTCAAAATAATAAAAAAAATCTTCCGACCATGACTAGCGAAGCCGCCGCAGAAATACAAAAGAGCTCAGACATGCCGCTCAATCGCGGCTAAGGTTTCAGACATTTGTACAAAACAGGTCAGAATACAATTTACTGCATAATATAATTTTGCCTTCCTTTTAAAATTCAATGTTCAGGGTTCTGTTTTTCCGATCACAATCCCTATTTTTGTTAAAAGAGAATTAATGAAAAAGTTAATTTTAATCGCTGTAACAGGTCTGGGAATTCTTTCCTGCACCTCTCAAAAAGCTGTAAAAAACATGACGGATTTACCTAAAGACTGGAAACACACCACAAACATTTACGAAGTAAACGTAAGACAATATACAAAAGAAGGAACCTTCAGAGCATTCGAAAAAGAAATGCCGAGACTCAAATCAATGGGAGTAAAAACGCTTTGGTTCATGCCAATCACTCCGATTGCACAGCAAAATAAAAAAGGAAGTCTGGGAAGTCCTTATGCCGCTTCAGATTATACCTCCATCAATCCCGAATTCGGCACTCTGAATGATTTCAAACACATGGTGAATGAAGCACACAGATTAGGCTTTAAAGTGATTATCGACTGGGTTGCAAACCATACAGGTTGGGATCATATCTGGACAAAAACCCATCCCGATTTCTATTTAAAAGATCCGGACGGAAAATTCCATATCGCTTCCGGAATGGATGATATCATCGAACTCGACTATAAAAATCAGGAAATGCGTATTGCAATGATTGATGCCATGAAATACTGGGTTAAAGAAACCAATATCGACGGATTCCGTTGCGATCTTGCTTCCTGGGTTGAGGTAGATTTCTGGCAGCAGGCGCGTCCTGAAGTGGAAAAAGTAAAACCCCTTTTCTGGCTTGGAGAATTCGATGAACTCGAAAGTCCGGAATACGGGAAAGTTTTTGATGCAAGCTACTCTTGGAAATGGATGCACAAATCCGCAGATTACTACAAAAAAAATGAGCCGCTTTCAGAACTTACGGATCTTCTGAGAAAATATTCGGCGATTGGAGACAGTTCAATGAGGGCTTGGTTCACAACCAATCACGACGAAAACTCATGGAACGGAACAGAATATGAAAAATATGGAGTGATCACAAAACCGATGGCTGTATTTTCTGCAACCTGGAATGGCGTTCCGTTGTTATATTCCGGTCAGGAATTACCCAACATGAAGCGTCTGGAATTTTTTGAAAAAGATGTCATCAAATGGAGCAACGTTTATCAGAAAGCAGATTTTTATAAGATACTCCTCAACTTAAAATCTTCAAATCCGGCACTAAGAGGAGGCGATTCCAATGTTACCACGTATCTTCTCAACACAACCGCTAACGATAAAATTTTAGCATATATAAGAAAAAACGGAAACGATGAAGTTTTAGTTGTTCTCAATATGTCCAAAGATCCTGTAAATTTCTCTATCGAAGACGAACATCTTTCAGGAAGCTTTAAAAATGTTTTTGAAAAAATAAAAAGAGACTTCAGTAACGGAAAAGATTTTAATTTTAAATCCGGAGATTACGCGGTTTTTGAAAAATAGATTTAAATTTTAATAAAATACCTGTTTAAACAAATTAAAAAAAATAATTTGCATATTAACACACTCCCTTTTGTAGTTAGATAAAAAGTTTAAATAAGCTTAAAAACAACAGGCTGTCTATGACAG